>NZ_PSZO01000100.1 GCF_004335975.1 Mycoplasma marinum | reverse complement strand
AAGCACCTCATGGACATCAAGGGCTTGACTCGACAACATTACCAGTTAATCTTGCTATTGGCGCAACATTTAATAAAAAACTTTACGAAAAAAACCAGTCAAATGTTGCAAAAGAAATTAGGTTTAAAGGCGCACATTTAGCTCTATTATCTTGCTTAGATCTTGCCCTTGATCCTAGATGGGGTAGATCAGAAGAATGTTTTGGTGAGGATACATATTTATCCATGCAAATGACTAAGCATGCAATTCGAGGTTTGCAGGGTAGGGGCGATAAAATTAGTTTTGACAAAGTTGCGGTTATTGCAAAGCACTTAATTGGTCAAGGTTCTGCATTTGGTGGTCATAATGGCAAATCAGTTTCCATGGGTTGAAATGAATTAAAAGCGCATCACATACCAATAGCGATAGAAGCAACTAAGCAAAAGGTTGCTGGTTTTATGGTTGCTTATAATGACATAGATAAAGTTCCATGTCATACGAATAAAAAATTATTGGATTATATTAAGGCGCAAAATGAATTTAAGGGTATTTTCATGTCTGACGGTTGTGGCATAGATAATATATTAAATTATACAAAAGAACCAATAAACGCTATTTCACAGGCTATAAATGCAGGAGTGGGTGTAGATCTATGAAATGAGACATTTAATAGTTTTGAAATGGCTCTAAACCAAGGAAAAATAAATAGAGATTTCTTTGATGATGCAATTGAGCGTACAGAATATCTAAGAAAAAGACTAGATATTCTAAAATACCCC
>NZ_PSZO01000099.1 GCF_004335975.1 Mycoplasma marinum | reverse complement strand
ATTTTAACTTGCTCGAGTTTATCGCCAGTTTGAGAGATTTCTTTTTTAAAATTTTGAATCTTGTCTCCAATAGAATTCATTTCATTCATTATTTTATCAATACCCATTGCTTCATTATATTTTCCAATTACTTGTCTTTCAAAATGTGATCTAATAGAGTCTTCAAAAAATAAATTGCTGGTAATGGTTTTGAAAACATGGTGAATCGCATGTAAAATTGTACTCTTTCCCGAAGAGTTTCTACCAATGATACCAACAGATGTTGGAACTGGCTTTGCATATTGTTCAAATAAACCATATTTAATATCATTTTCGATTCCGTTTGAATTAGGAGATAAATCAAGGGATACTTTTTCAAAAATCCCCTTAAAATTCTCTATTTCAATTTTTAATATTTTCATATTTTCTCCTTTCATATCAAAACTAGATGTAATTTTTTTACGTCTGCTTTATTATAAGTGAAAAGAGTGTAGAAAAAACATTTTTATAATTGCCTTCTAAATTAAGTAAATAAAAAATGTTATGCTGCCTTTGAGTGTTATTTAGTCAATTCCGTCTATTAGATATTAATCTTTTGTGATTTATTATTAACTTCTACAAAGATAAGTTAGAACATACCAAAGAAAGCACTAATAAAAATGTCCATGTTAAATCATTCAAAGACTAAATCAAAAAAAGAATACAATGTGCCCTTGAGTGCGTAAGGCAGGAAATCCATATTCTAAATTTGTATGCAAATATCATCAATGGCAATATTTATAAAT
>NZ_PSZO01000098.1 GCF_004335975.1 Mycoplasma marinum | reverse complement strand
CTAAATATTATACTTTGAATTTTTAGTAAAAAAGTAAAAAACTCTATAAGATATTTTACTTAAGCTTGTAAAGCAGTAACCATTATTGTATTATAAATATCGTTAACAGTAGATCCTCTAGATAAATCATTAACAGGTTTATCTAACCCAGTAATAATAGGACCAATGGCTAAATAACCCCCAAGTCTTTGAGCAATTTTATAACCTATATTACCCGCTTCTAACGAAGGGAAAACAAATATATTTGCAGAACCTTCAAAAGATTCATTTTTATATTTAAGTTTTCTGATTTCAGTGTCTATAGCGGCATCGAATTGAATTTCTCCAATTGCCTTATTTTTATTTATTGTTTTTTCATTGAACAACTCTGTAGCTTCTCTAACCATTGATGCTTTTGGATGATTTGCAGAACCTAGAGTTGAAAAAGATAAAAATGCAACTTTTGGATCAATATTCATTTGTGTTGCAAATGATGATGAGTTTATAGCAATTTCAACTAATTGTTCTTTATTAGGCTCGGGGATAACAGAAATATCAGTAAATAAATACGTTCCTTCATCTTTAGACATTACCATTGATGAAGAAATATTTTTCACTCCTTTTTTTGGACCAATAACTTTGAATGCTGGTCTTAATATGCCTGATGTTGGATAACTTAAACCACCAACAACACCATCAATATCACCATTTTTTAATAAAAGCATTGCAAAATAAGGTGGTTCAAATATATTTTTCTCCGCTTGTTCTCTACTTTCTTTACCTTTTCTTATTTTTAAATAT
>NZ_PSZO01000097.1 GCF_004335975.1 Mycoplasma marinum | reverse complement strand
CGGGTCTTCTCATATTTTTGGGAGGTAATTTTCTTCAGTCACCATATTGATATTCCAATGCTTGTTCTCAGTTTTTAATAACCATAAAATTTTGACCATTAAATTTTTTAGTTATGTATTGATTGAAGTACTCACTTTTGATAGGTTTAACATAACCTGTTCTACAATTTGTACTTGTTAGCAATCCGGTTGGATTATCATTATATTTCCTTGTAACTTTATCCATTTTTTTAAGCATCCAAGAATATTTCATAAAATAAGATGGCCAAATAGTTAATTTATGCAAAACTTTATAAATGAACTTCGAGTAATTATGATTAGCTCTTCTATATGTTCATGTATCTCAAACATAACATCAAAACTTGTGTCATTTTCTAATTAATTTATTTTTAGGCACTGAATCCAAAACAAATATATCAACTCAAACTCCTGAAGGATAATCAAAATTTTGAGTTGTTTTTTCCTTTAGTTTAGAATTTATAAACATAACTCTTGTTGTGAAAATACCTCTATCAGGATAACTTCTTTCGTTTGCAATAATATAGTCACTTGAATATTTTTCATCAGCGGTTTTTAGGAATTTTTCATATTCTTTCCTTGTCATAACTACATCTACATCATCATCCCAAGGTATAAACCCTTCATGCCTCGCAGCACCTAACAGTGTCCCATAAAATAGCGAATATTTAATATCATTTTCCAAACAAAAATTATGCAAGACTTTCAATGCTTCAAACCCCTCATCTTGAGCAATCTTTAGTTTTGGATATATCTTTTGGTAATCTTTTTTTGTCATCTATACTCCTTTAATATTTAATTCAATTAT
>NZ_PSZO01000096.1 GCF_004335975.1 Mycoplasma marinum | reverse complement strand
GCATAAAAAAGACAACCTTGAACTCGCAGAGGAATCAATAGTACTTTTAAAGAATGAGGGGCAGCTACCTATGAAAAATCTTGAAGAAACTTGTTTAATTGGTTGGCACGCTAGCAATATTTACAATCAATTAGGGGATTACACACCATTTAAAGACCTTAAAAAAACACTATCAATAAAAGATGTTTTTCAAATCGATTATCATGAGGGCACACATATGAGAAATATGGAAATAGATAAAATTAAGGAAGCAGCAATATTTGCTAAAAAATATAAAAATACAATCTTAATATTAGGAACCTCTTCTGCAAGGAGTTTTGGAACTGCATTCAATAAAAATGGTGAAGTTCTAATTGAAAAAGAAGGTATTTTAAATATGGATTGCGGAGAAGGTGCAGATGTTGCAGATATAAGAATAAGTAAACCTCAAATTGAATTATTTAATGCAATAAAGGCACAGGGTGTAAATGTTATATCTGTTATTAATTCTGGAAGGGCATTAGGTATTGAAAGTATTGTAAGAGAATCAAAAGCTATCATACAAATGTTTTATGCTGGTTCCGAAGGATCGGTCGCTTTGATCAATACAATTTTAGGGAAAAATAATCCGAGTGGTAAGTTACCAATATCTTTACCTAGAAACTCTAATCAATTACCTGTATATTATTGATTGCCAGAAGCAAATGAATATATTGATGAGAAAGCAAAACCATTATTTTCTTTTGGCGATGGATTGTCCTATTCCCAAATTAAACAGGAAATTGTTGGTGTTACTTCTTCTTCATTGAAAAAACATATCCTAAAAGTAAAAATCATCAATAAATCCAAAGAAGATG
>NZ_PSZO01000095.1 GCF_004335975.1 Mycoplasma marinum | reverse complement strand
AAAGCATATGATTTTATAAATGCATCAAATAAGTTGTTTCCATATTTATTGATCTGTTAATTGATATTCAATTTGTTGTAATCTGGATGTAATATTTTAGAGTTTAATGTAAAATCTGGATTTATATAATTAAAGATATAAGATTATTAAAAACATATTCTTTCTTTATACTTTTACTTATTTTTCCTTAATTTATATTTAGGAAGGGTGATACCTGTAAAAATTAACCCTAAAAATATTAAGGATGTTCCTGCTATATTTCAAATATTTGGTTCTGAATCCTTTGCTATTCATGAAATAATCATTGCGAATAGTATATAAGAAGAATTAATTGCAACTATAACAGAAGGATTGCTTGTTTTTTGTAATGCTCAATAATAAAATATATATGAGGCTATTGCATTCAATGATGCTAATATTACAAAAAGAAACTCTAATTTTAAAACTACTTGACTTAAATTTCACAAAGATAACATTCCAGGGATAAAAGAAGAAATTAAAATAATTAAAAACAAACAAATTGATGAAGCTAAATACTTTATGAATAACATTGAACCTACATTTAAATTTTGTTGATCTATTGATTTAATAACCAAAGCTTCTATTCCATAGGAAATAGCACCAAGTATCGCTAAAATAATACCGATATTTGTATTCATTTTACCGCCGGCTCCAATCCCTACTAATACTGCTCCAGCAACTATTAATACTATGGAAATAATACTCGCTGATGTTATTTTTTCCTTAAATATTACTCTTGATAAAATTAAGACAACAATTGGATACAAAGAAATAAGCAAATCTGATAATCCGAATCCGAGAATTGCCATTGAAGAAATATATAAAGAAAGAGAAACACCTC
>NZ_PSZO01000094.1 GCF_004335975.1 Mycoplasma marinum | reverse complement strand
GGGTCAAAATGAATTTTTATAAAATTAAAACGCCAATAATTAAAAAGAATTACACTAATACAACCTCTTGTAAATTCAAAGGGGATTTAGAATTTATAACAAATGAACATGGAATAATTTTGGATTGAAAAATTAGTTTTACAAAAGTATTTTTAGATCAATATACAACACAATCATGGTTCGAAAAGAAAACTGTTGCTTTTGCAAGAAGAGAAGAATTATTCGAAGAATTAGGATTAAAGCAAATTCCGAGACCCAATGATAAAAATAATAAAATTATCGAACTAAACAAAGAACAAATTAGCATAGTAAATAATTTCATAAATAATAGAAGCAAATATAATTCAACAATTAAGAATGTTGTGCAATTATTAAAGGGCAATAACCCAGGCGGTCAAGCTAAGAACCCTGGTAGTGCGGAGTTAATTTTGGATAATAATTCAAATGCTAATGTATTTGCAATTCTATTTGATAACCTTTGCTTGAAAAAGACTCAAAAAGAATCAAGAAGAAATTTATTTGATGTTTATTCAATAAGTGCAAAAGAAATCTCTTTTGAATCTTTTGTTAATTTGAATTCAACATTAAAAAAAGCTTTTGAATATATGCAAGTTAGCAAAGATCCTACTGGTTTTAAAATATATCTTGAACAGATAGAAACATATTATAAAAAACACAATCTTGTAGTTCAAGAAGTTGAGAAAATTATTAAAAAGGCAAGAAGTAAATACAGTGTTAATATTGATAATACAATTACAAAATTACCTTTTGAATTAAAAGATAAGGCACAATTCCAAAAGGCACATATCATTGATGTACACAAATTAAAAATGTTAATAATTGAAGCGAAACAAGAAAACAAAGGT
>NZ_PSZO01000093.1 GCF_004335975.1 Mycoplasma marinum | reverse complement strand
ATTATCATTATCATCAAAAAATTGATAGCCAAATTCTCCAGCAAGACCATGTTTTCCCTCTCTAATCTTTCCATCAATAAATAAAGAGCCACCGATTCCAGTACCAATAGAAACTAATGCTAAATCAAGATGTTTATTTTGATTTGAAACTTGTGACATCAAAGCTGCGTTGGCGTCATTTATCAAAAACACATCCAAATTTTTATTTTCTACTTTTTTAAGCAACTCTTCTTTGAAATCAAAGTTTGAATATCCTTTTATCCCAGTCAATCCCGAAACATAAGTTTTATTGATAATTGCTCCCGGCGAAGATGCTGAGACAATATTTATTTTATTTTTATTAATTATTTGAGATATTTTTAGTAGTAACTCTTCTTTTTCAATTTCTCTTGTCGAAAAGGACTCTATCTCCGAACTCTCATCTTTATATGTATCGTGAATTAAATATTTCAGAGTTGTTCCGCCGATATCTAATACTAAAATTTGCATATTATTTTCTCTCCTTAACTATAGCTCATTTTTGAAAAAATATTTTTTCATCTTTTTTAGCTAAATAAGCGATCTCCTCTTCAAGATCAACAATAATGCAATCAATACTTAATATTTTTTCTCCATACCCAATTTCAATTGAATATTCATTAGTAATATAGACATTATCGCCCTTATTTTCAATTTCTCATTTTAAATCTTTTATTGATTTTAGTGACTTTTCAATGTGCAATTCCCTTAACTCCCCATTTTCTAACCTGTCATAATCATATAATCTATAAGTAGTGTCAGAAGGTTGTTGGACCTCTAGAACTTTGGAACCACCACCAATTCCATGAACCAAGCCGGCAGGAACATTAATGAATTGACCAACTTCAGGTTTTA
>NZ_PSZO01000092.1 GCF_004335975.1 Mycoplasma marinum | reverse complement strand
GCTATAATTTAATTATGTTAAAAAATATAATGAGCAGTAAAAAACAGACGTTTTCGAAGTCTGATTGGAAGATTTACAACTATTTAATAGACGCAAATAATGATTGACGAAAATCCAGCATTACACAAGTTTCAAAAAAAATTGGTGTGTCAAATGCCGCAATAACACGCTTTTGTCAAAAAATAAATTTTAGTGGATGAAAGGAATGTCAAAATACCTACAAAATGGAAAAAGAAAATTCAAGTTTTTATGAAGGGGTTGAGCAAAGCCTTAATGAAATAATATATTCGTTAAGTAGAACGGATGAACAATTAAATAAAGAATCATTAAAAATTATTGCAAAAAAAATAATTTCCACAAATAGAGTTTTTTTATATGGTGAATCATTTACTATGATCTTGGCAAAATATTTTCAAATGAAATTAAATAAAATTAGTATCAATGCAACTTATGTAAATGTTGCTAGCGAGTCTGGTTCAATCTTACCAAAAGAAAATTCAGTCCATATTATGATTTCTACATCAGGAATGAATCCAAATATAAAGTTTGCTGTTGAAAAATTAAGAACTATTAGTGTAAAAAATCAAACAGTCTATTCAATTGGAGCGAGAAAGTATTGCAATGTGGAAGATGAAGTTAATGAACACGTGAATGGATTATTTTTCCAAGCAAATAATCAAAATCAATTTGAATTACCTTCACTCGCTAATCATGTAATTCAATATATTTTAGACATATTATTTAAATATGTATATGAAGAAAATGAAGAATATAATAATTATTTAATTGAAAGATTCGCAGTTAGAAAGATTCGCTAAATTAAGCCATATTTTTTTATGGTCTTCACATAATATGTGAAGATTGATTAATATTATTTTAAAAAATAGTTAAAGGAA
>NZ_PSZO01000091.1 GCF_004335975.1 Mycoplasma marinum | reverse complement strand
CAAGTTACCCATTGAAAATTATCCAGAGTTTTCGAAGTTATTCCTAAAGTATTTTGATAAAAAATGACATGGTGTAGAAGCTACTTGAACCAGAATAAAAATTGAAAAGCCTAATATTTCAATGCCTTCATTGAAACAGACGTTCAATTTAATTAATTCAAACAAATGAGTTATCACAAAAAAAGAAAGATTGAGAGGAAAATATAGAAAAGGTGGTAAAAGATCTGGCGGATACTTTTCCAAATTTAATACTAAATATGTCTTACCAATTTGGACTAGAAATAAATCAATAAACTCCAGAAAAGACTTTGGTCATTGAGAAATAGATTTAGTAATAGGCAAAAAATCTTATGGCAAAAGAAATTTATTAACTCTAACCGAA
This sequence comes from Mycoplasma marinum, assembly GCF_004335975.1. Lineage (GTDB taxonomy): Bacteria > Bacillota_I > Bacilli_A > Mycoplasmatales > Metamycoplasmataceae > Mycoplasma_K > Mycoplasma_K marinum. The sequence continues at coordinate 555 of NZ_PSZO01000091.1, read as the reverse complement.
CGTAAAACAAGAATGATGATTATAGCTCCAATAAAATCTAAAAGTCCACATGTTTTAAATGCAACTTTATATAAAGTGATGAAAAAGTATCGCCTACTAATAAAATCAATAACGTCAGATAATGGTTTGGAATTTAAAGCTCTTGGCTTATTCTCTTATCGAACCGGAATAGACATTTATAAGTGTAATCCATATGCATCTCATGAAAGAGGTTCAAATGAAAATGCAAATGGACTTATAAGAAGAGAATACCCAAAGAAAACAGATTTTGATACAGTTTCTGATGAAGATATTGAAATATTGATGGATAACATAAATAATATGCCAAGAAAGATCTTTAACTTTAGTTCAGCTATTACACAATATGTGCAAGAACTTTCAATGGTTGATGTTAATGCAGAAATGCAAAAAATATTCCAAAAAGGGATTGATAAAAGAGCTAAGAAGACTTCTCGAAGACACGGATACTTATATATTAAAAATTTCCAATAAAAAACTCGAACTCATTTCAAGTCCGAATCTTTAATATACAATTTTTGTATAATTTATTTATAA
>NZ_PSZO01000010.1 GCF_004335975.1 Mycoplasma marinum | reverse complement strand
AACTCGAACTCATTTCAAGTCCGAATCTTTAATATACAATTTTTGTATAATTTATTTATAACTGTAAAAGTGTTGCACTTTAAATTACAATGAAGAAAATAGGGAATTCCCTATTTTTCCATTTCTAAAAAATATTAGATGTATTAACGTCTAACTCTTTCTTTAACGAATGGTAATAAAGCTACTAATCTAGCTCTTTTTATTGCTGTTGAAAGTGATCTTTGGTGCTTAGCGCATGTTCCAGTAACACCCGCAGCAAGAATTTTACCTTGGTTATTAATAAATCTACCAAGTAATTCTGTATCTTTGTAATCTATGTAATTAATTTTCTCTAAGTGGAAGAAACAAGGTTTTCTTCTTTTTACCACTTTTTTAGGTTTTCTATTGTTAAATGCCATTTTGGCCTCCTATAAGTCTAGCTCTCAAGGAACGTCTAAAGGAACGTCTTGTGTTTGAGCTATTTCGTCTTTTTGAACTGATGAATTGTGTGTAGTATTAGTTGGTTGAATAGTTTTTTCAGGAGCTTTATAAGATGATTCGGTATGATTCATTCTATTTTCTCTTTGTGCTCTTGATTCAAGTGAGTTTACTCTGTCAGCAGTAACTTCATAACGAGTTACAGTTTCATCTTGAGCATTTTTATATGTTGATGAAGAAAATCTTCCTTCAACTGATACTTTTGAACCTTTTGAAAGGTATTTCTCAATGAATTCTGCTGTTTGTCTTCAAGCAACAATTGGTATAAAATCTGCTTGATCTTCTCCAAAAGTCCTATTTACAGCAACAGTAAATCTTGTATATTTGATTCCTGAATTTGTTTGATATGTTTCTGGATCTCTAACTAAATTCCCTACTAATAAAACTTTATTCATTACTTGTCCTCTGGTTTAGAAGCGTTTTGTCTAGCTAAGTAAGCAGCTCTTTCAGCTCTACGAGCTTCCATTGCAGCTTTTCTTTCAGCTTGTTTTTTTCTAAGTCTTGGGTATTTAGAGAATTTGTTTTCTACGAAAGGTTTATTATAACCAGCTTCGTTATCTAGATTAATTACTAAGTTTCTTCAGATTTCTTTTACGATGTTTGATCTACGGTTTCATTCTTGAATGTTTGAACCTTCTGTTTCAACTGATAACAGGAAAAATTGTCCTGTGTTTGATTTGTTGATTTCATAAGCAAGATCAGTGATTTCTAGTTTTTTAACGCTAGCTGCTCCACCGAAAACTTCTTTTGATTGTTTTTCGATGATTGATGAGTCAGCTTTAGGGTCAAGAACTAGCATAATTTCATATTTAGCCATTTTGGCCTCCTTCTGGTCTCTGGGCATATTGATTGCCAAGGAGTAATTACTTACTCGTAAAGTATTATACAATAAAAGTGTTTACTTTGTAAAGGAAAAATAAAAAGCGACATTAATCGCTTTATTTAAATCTTTTTAGTATATCTGCTTCAGGCATAAATCCTTGAAACCTAAATTTTTCCTTACCTTCTATAAAAATAATAGTAGTAGGCGCCACAATTACTTGTTCTTGCTTAGCTATTTTAGATTCCTCAATGATATTAAGTTCTGTTAATGAGACATCTTCATACTTTTGCTCTAGTGTTTTAAGAACAGGTTTTTGCATTTGACATGTTCCACAAGTATCAGAATAAAATATCACAATATTTACCTTTGTATCTCTTAATTTAGACAATATTTTTCTTTCTGAATCATCAATTTCCTGAGCTTTGGGAATAATTAATTTTTCAGGATTCATAGCCTTGATTCCACCAGAAACATTTGTTAAATTGTAACCTTTAGAAAAAAGACTTGTAATAACAAATTGCGATCTACCACCAGAACCACACATTATGTAATATTCTTTCATTTTATCTAAATATTTTTCTGGTTTTGCAAGTAAATTTTCTTTTGGTATATTAATAGCTCCATTTGCATGTGCTATAGAAAACTCTTCGGGTGTTCTAACATCAATTAATTCGATTTCTTTTGCATTTTCTTGAACTCATTCTGCTTGTATATTTTTCATGCTAACTCCTTTACATAGCTAATTTAACTAAATTATTTTTTGTATATGTATATTATATAACATCCATTTTTCAAAAATAACAAATCAATTATTTTATTTTCAAAAATAGGCAAAAAAGTTGTTTATTAGCCACTAAAATATGTAAAAAAATACTTTTATTAAAAAAACTACAAAATAGAATGTAGTTATAATTAAATTTTAAATTTTTCAAATGTTTCTTTTGTTATTGAAGCAACATAAGGTAAGTGTCTAAATTTTTCATTGTAATCTAAGCCATAACCAACAACAATTTCATTAGGAATAACGAAAGATGGATAATCAATCTCTACACTAATCTCTCTTCTTGAAGGCTTAGTACACATTACAGCTATTTCAACTTTTTTTGCACCCCTAAATAACATTAAATCCTTAACTTTTGATAATGTTCTACCTGTATCAACAATATCTTCTACAAGGATAACGTTTTTATTCTTAACCTCTTTTTTAAGGTCTAGAATAATTTGGACTTCTCCAGTTGATGAGCCATTAGAATATGATTTAGCAACCATAAATTCAACTTCTAAGTTAGGATTCTTAACTGAACGTGCAACATCTGAAGTAAATACATAAGCACCCTTAAGGAGACCTATAATCATTATTGGCTCTTCACCATATTTTTCATCTATTAATTTTCCTATTTCTAATGCTCTTGTTTTTAATTTTTCCTCTGTTATTAAAACTTCTTTAAAATATTTCATATTCCCCCTAGAAAACTTTTTTCATAACTGCTTTAAGCTTACTTATATTTTTACCTTTTGAAGCGGAAGTTATTAAATAATCAACTTCTAAAGCATGAATTTGTTTCAAAGTTTTTGAAATTTCAGTTTGCTTAGCTTTATCAGCTTTCGTACCAATAATAAAGTATGGTCTTCCAACAGCCTTTAAATATTCAAACATATCATAATCATCTTTTGTGATACCAATTTTTGAATCAATTAAGCAAAACGTCATAATAAGTTGTTTTCTTTCAGAGAAATATTCCTCTACCATTTGAGACATTTTTTGTAATTCTTTTTGTGGCATTTTTGCATAACCATAACCAGGCAAATCAACAATCATTTTTTTATCTTCATTTTCAAAATAATTAATTAATTGTGTACGCCCAGGAGTATTTGAAGTTCTTGCTATTTTTGAGTTTGCTAAAGCATTGATTAATGAAGATTTACCAACATTAGATCTACCAACAAAACACACTTCTTTTGCATGGGTATTTAACCAATTTGACTTTTTAGATGCGGATACTATAAATTTTCACATAAAGTTATTATAACTTAATTACTTTATATTTTAAATTATTAAAAATAACCTTTGTTTTTTTAGTTTGGTAATACATAATTGTAAAAACTCTATTACTGACTGCTTAAATAATTTAAATCTATTTTTTAAACATAGTAATGTCTTCCCATCATTATTTTATTATTGATATTTTTTATTTGTAGGCAAAGTAATTTACTGCACAATATATAAAATTAATGTATGAAACTTTATCTTGATTTATATATTTTCCAACATATTTTAACAATACTTTTAAATAATATAATGGATACTTTTGAAAACAAAAAAAGAAAAACAACCCAATTAAGGATTGCATTTATTAACTAATAATGAATTATAGGCTAATGAAGTGTTTGAAAGTTCTTACATATTGTGAAACGTATGAGTTTTCATTATCGTATCATGTGATAAGTTTGAACATTTTTTTACCGTTAACTTCAATTTCTTTAGTCATTAAAGAATCAAATAGAGTTCCGTGTGTTGCACCAATAATATCTGATGAAACGATTGGGTCTGTAACGTAAGCTAAAGAATCTGAAGCAGCAGCTTTAACTGCAGCGTTAATTTCTTCAACTGTTGCGTCTTTTTTGAATTCAATTACAAGGTCAACAAGTGATCCTGTGATTGTAGGTACACGTACAGCGATACCATCTAGTTTACCGTTAACTTCTGGTAATACTTTACCAACAGCTACAGCAGCACCAGTTGTTGTAGGTACGATGTTTTGTGCTCCAGCTCTAGCTCTACGTAAATCACGGTGTGGTTTATCTTGTGTTCCTTGATCTCCTGTGTAAGCGTGAACTGTTGTCATGAATCCTTTTTCGATTCCGAATGTGTTTTCTAATACATTAGCAATTGGTGCTAAAGCATTAGTTGTACATGAAGCTGCAGAAATGATTTGGTCATCTGCTGAGATTGTTTCTTCATTTACTGAGTAAACGATAGTTTTTAAGTCACCTTTTGCTGGCGCTGAAATAACTACTTTTTTAGCTCCTGCTTCGATGTGAGCCATTGAAGCTTCTTTTGATACGAAGAATCCTGTTGATTCAACTACACCATCAATTTTTAATTCTGCTCATGGAAGGTCTTTTGGGTTTCTTTCAGCATAAATTCTAATTGTTTGGCCGTTTACAATTAGTGAATCTTCTGTTGATTCTACTGTACCGTCAAATCTCCCGTGTGCTGTATCATATTTAAGTAAGTGTGCTAATGTAGCAGGTGATGTTAAGTCATTGATTGCTACAACTTCAAGATCTTGATCTTTAATTAGTTGTCTAAAAACTAGACGTCCAATTCTACCAAAACCGTTAATTGCGATTTTTTTCATATTAATTTCCTTTTATTGTTATATATATTTAATGTTTATTGTGTGCTTGTTAAGGCAGTATACTGCAGTCTAAAACTGCAATAGAATTATACTACTTTAATAGAAATACTGTAATTTTATTTGTGTATCCACATACATATACCGTTATTTTTAAGGGATAAAATAAAATAAAAGGTCTTTGCCTTTTATTTTTTATTCATGTATTAATTTATAACAATAATATTTTAGAATAAATTCCACGCATTAAGAAAAGCATGGTTTACCCTTTTAAAATATGTACCTATTTAATCAGTTAAAGTCTTAACTCTAACACAACAAATAATTTTTTAATAAACACTGTATGCACTAAACAATAAAAAAGAACAATACAACATCAAATTAAATATATGTATTTAAATTTTAGATACTAAGATTTATGACTTCCAATAATACTAATAACAGCAATATTAATTAAGGAATCGCATTCAAATTTAACTCTTTAAGAATACCATTTAGGAAATATAGTACTCACAATTTATATAAACAAAAATTTATTATATTCAAATAACAATTATTAAGATAATGGCTTACACATTATCCAAAATTATTAAAATAAAATATTTGCACAGCAATTAACTATGCAATATAATTATACTTGTATATACATGATAATTAGCATTTATTTTGAAAGATGATTTCACAAATAAAAAAAAGGCACTAATACCTTCTATTATGACCACCAATATTAACAGAGATAGATAAAGCTCTTATACGTTCCATAAGTCTTGCGGCTTTAGCTTTATCTGGATATTTAGAGCCTTGAGTTCTTGATTCGATCTTTTCTAGCTCAGAAAATGAATAGTTTGATGTAAAGAATGTTGTTTTATTGTTATTCATTCTTGTAGAAAGAATTCCGAGTAACATATCATCCCTAAATCAAGTGGTAATTGTTTCTGCTCCAATATCATCCAGAAATAGATTTTCAACTGTTTTCAGTTTTTCAACAAATGATTCAGTACCGGTTTTAAATTTTGACTTCATTATTGAAACAAGTTCTGCAACATTTAGGAATGCAACTTTTTGACCTGATTTAGCAAGTGAAACCGCCATAGCTTGAGCTATAAAAGATTTACCAATACCCATTTCACCATATAAAAAGAAACCTTTTAAAATTTGTTCATCCTCAATTTGTTTTTTATATTGCTTGAAATACAAAGCAAAATTAACACGTTCCTTTGTTTGTTCCATATTAGAAAACTCCACATTAAGATTAATGGGTGAGATCTTTTGGGTAATAATGTTATTTTCAATTGAAAGTGCTTTACCCCTTTCAGAAAGAATCTTAGTCAAAGTTATAACACCATTATGACCAACATTGAAAGAAGTGATGTATTTAGGTTCTTGAGGTAATTTACTTTCTTGGATAATTTCCAAAAGAATAATCTTCGCTTCCTCAAGTTGTTCAACACTTATCTTTAATTCCGCGACCCTTTTAGCTACCCTAGGTATAGAAAGCGCTTGGTTTATTATATTTTTTGAATCCATATATTATGAGAATAAGTCTGAAAATATTTCATCAAGACTTAATTCACTCCCTTCCGCAATTGTTTCTGTAGGTGCTTCAATTTTCTTTATTTCTTGTTTTTTAGACATACTTGCATTCATTAATTCTCTTGCAATATCTGCAGAAGAAGTAATATTTGTCTTATGTAAATCATATGCAATTGTTTCAACATATTTAGCAACAACTTTCTTATTAATTTTATATGAATAATCTTGGATATAGTTTAATGATTCGTTTGAAAAACCTAAATCACGTAAAGTATCAAATGTTTTTGCTAACGAAGGTCCAGCAACATTATTTGTTAAAAATTTAGTAAACATTTCTGCTGTTGTTGCCTTAATAGCTTGTTCCTTATTACTAAATGAAGGTAAAGTAATTTCTGTTGTTCTTTGGATTGTTTGAGTTGTTGTAACATCAAATAATTCATGGTATTTTGCAGAAATTTCCACAAATCCTGATTTATCAATTGTTTGTGTCTTTGATTCGAACATTAATCTCTCTACTTCAACTTCCCCAATTGAGTTTATTAATTTATTCAATAAAAGTTTATTATTAAAAAGTTTTTGTACATTTAATGGTCTCAAAATTGCGAATAAAAAAGTTGCTCTTGTTTCGTTTGAATATGTTTTTAGAAGTCCAACAGCTTCTAAAGTTTTTCTTGCAGACAATAATTCCTCTTTATTAAATTGTAAGGAATTCATAAGTGCAGTAATGTATCTGTAGTCCACTTTGAAAGTATCTAAAGCTTCGTCTGCTAATGATTGATATAATGCAACCGCTTTTGTCCCTATAATAGGTAAATAAAGAGTTCTTATATTCTTTAAATCTATGTGTGTAATGTATTCATTAGTTTCGACGATGTACTGATTCATTTGGCCTCCAGTTTTTTGTATGTATAACAATTATAGATTTACCTAATAAGTATGTTACTTTTTTTCAAAATATCAGTCGCTTTTTCACCTGTTTTAACATAGATATCCACAGCTTCAATTTCCCTATAAGCCCTTGTATTAGTGTCTGTTAGGGATTTGAGAAAGTTATCCACATTAATCGAATTATTTCCTAGTGGAGTATCTACTATATTTATCACTTTTTCGAATAAATCAGTGAAGTCAATAGGAGATCATTTCATAATAGGTATTTCAACAAAATCATACTCTTTTGTAGATAAATGCTTATATAAATAAGGATGAACGATATCTTCTATTTCTCTTAAAACACTAAAATCTTTGATTATTAAAGTTTTAAGCATTTCTTTGGATATTTTTTGATCTAAAACTACTTCCTCACCAAAATGATCCTTAAGTGCATTAAACACTTCATTACCAAACTTATAATGCTCACTAACTCATGCATCAGTCTCAAAAACAGTATAATTTTCATCTTTTAGTTTTTTTAAGAATGTAGTTTTACCCACATTTGGATTACCAATAATTGCTATCATAAATTAATTATATTTTATTATTAACTCAATATAACTTTAAAAATTAAATAAAAAAACATCAAATTATAAAATTGATGTTAAATTTAGAAGATTATATTAGTGTATTCTATTTTATCTTCTTCTTCAATTTTTTTCTCTTTTGTTTCAATGTTATCCTTAAGTTCAATCTCTTCTATATCTAATTTATCTTCAAAAGTAGTAGATTTTTGAATAATTTCCTCTTCACTTGGAAATCCATTTGCATACTTTGAGAATTTTTTTATCAGTGAGTTTAATTCATATCTTTTAAAAAACACTAGTAATTCTTGAGAAATACTAAATTTATATTTCATTTCAGGAAAGTCAAACGGAATTTCAACATCATAATTAAGAGTTGCTATATCTCTACATAATAGAGCTATTTTTTTATCCCTAATTAACTTCTCTTGAACTTTCCCTGTAATATCATTAATATTTTCGTAGACAGAATCAAGAGTAGTGTATTTTTCCAAAAGTTTATTAGCACCTTTTGCACCAATACCTTTCACACCAGGTAAATTATCAGAGGCATCTCCAACAATACCTTTCATATCAGGAACTTGATTTGGATAATGTCCTTCGAATTCAAAAAAGTTATCTTCAGTATATACCTTTAAATCCTTGACACCTTTATTATTGAATAAAATTTGTGTATTTTCATCTACTAATTGAAGCAAGTCCTTATCAGAAGAAAGGATTCTAACATTCATACCCGAATTACTAGCTTTTTTTGCTAATGTTGCTATAATATCATCCGCTTCTCAACCCTTTTGCTCATATCATTTAATTCCCATTTTAGCAATCATATCTTTTATTAGAGGAAACTGCTGGATTAATTCCTCAGGAGTCTTTGATCTTCCACCTTTATATTCAGGAAACAACTCATGTCTATTAGTTTTCTTAGCAGCATCAAAAGCAATCATAATATGACTTGGTTTTTCAGCGTAAATTATATTACTTAACATATTATTCATTGAAAGAATTGCATTTGTAGGAATACCATCTGACGTTGTCAAAATACCCCTTGGGGACATAGCTGTTGCATAATAACCTCTATAAGTTAAAGAATTCCCATCTATTAGTAAAAGTTTATTCATGTGTTTCCTTTCAAGGTTTCTCTAAAATATAACTCTTCTTATCATTAAACATTTTAGATTTAATTCTTGCTATATAAACATTTTTTGGTTCATTATTTTTAATGAATTCTCAAATTCTATTGAATACAGTGAATTCTATCTTATTAGTAGAATCGTGTGCAAGAACAACGGCAAATGATTTACCATTCTTATCTCTCTTTTTGTATATTCTATCAACATAAATAGCAACTTCTACTATTTCTTCATTTTCTAAATCAACTATTTTTTGTTCAGTTACATAAGGATCTGTAAAAAATACATTGTAATTAAATCCTAAATATTTATTCTCTGAAATAATTTCTGCCTTTATATTTCTTTCACTTTTAATAGTTTTAGGTTTTGATATTAAATTAAAATCCAATATTTTTTCCTTTTCTTTTTTAATTGTGATCATATCCGCATATCTAATTGCAGAAGGCAGTGTATCTAACAGTGATTGCATATGCCCAAATTCACGCAATGCATTTGAAGCAATAAGTGTTTGTATTAGGGAGTCTCCAAGTTTGGCAAGTTTAACCCTTGCAACAAAGTCAAAGAAGTCTTTGAATCTACCATTAGCTATTCTTTCATCCAATAATTTTTTAGATGCAACACTACCAAATCCCTTTATTAATCTTAGTGGCATGTATATTTTTTTAAGTTTATTGTAAACTTTTTCCTCCGAAAGATTAATATCAGGAGCAACTACTTCAATACCTTTTCGTTTTGCTTCATTAACATAGTTCATAACTGATTTTTGTGAATCCAATGATGCATTTAATAATGATGTATAAAATTCTAAAGGAAATCTTGCTTTTAGGAATGCCATTCTATAAGAAATAACTGCATAAGCAACAGCATGGGATTTATTAAAACCATAAGAAGCAAATGATTCAATTGTTTTATAAACCTTTTCTATTTGTTCTGGCTTTTGTCCTTTGCTTAGCGCACCATTAACAAAAGTATTTTTCAATCCTTGAATTAAATCAATTTTCTTTTTACCAATTGCTCTACGAAGAACATCAGCTTGACCAAATGACATTCCCGCAAACTCTTGAGCAATTTGCATTATTTGTTCTTGGTAAACTATTATTCCATATGTTCTTTTTGTTATCATATCAAACTCTTTAGATATAGATGGGACTTTTTCTTCACCTTTTTTTCTTTTTGCATATGTTTTAATAAATTCCATTGGGCCCGGTCTATAAAGAGAAAGAATCGCTGTTATATCATGAATGCCAGCAACACCAACAGATGCCAATGTATTTTTCATACCATAAGATTCTAATTGGAAAATACCATTAGTATCTATATTAGATAAAAGCTCATTAGTTAATTTATCATTTAATTTAATTTTTTCAAGAACGAGATTTCTTTGGTAATTATTAAATACTTCTTTTTGTATATCTTGTATTATTGTCAAGTTTCTTAATCCAAGTATATCTATTTTAAGTAATCCATTTGATTCCATATAGTCCATTGAATATTGTGTTTGATTATAATTATTTATACCTTGTATTGTAGGGACAAGATCATGAATTTCCTCACTTGAAAGAACAACACCCGCAGCATGTGTTCCATGGTTACGCGGCAAACCTTCAATACTCTTGGCAGTTTTGAATAATTCCTGCATTCTTTCATCTCTATCAATGTGAGCTCTAAATGATGCCACTTTTTCATAAGTTGAAGTTAGTGTTTCACCAAGCCCAATCATTTTTGAAAGCACATCAACTTCTCTTGGTAAAATTCCCATTGACCTTGCAGAATCTCTAAGGGCCATTTTTGCACCTAATCTTGAGAAAGTAATAATAAGAGCAGTTCTGTTAGCTCCATATTTATTAAACATATATTCAACAACTTCATCTCTTCTACTATCTTGAATATCAATATCAATATCTGGCATAGTAACACGTTCTGGATTTAAAAAACGTTCAAAAAGTAATTCAAATTTGATCGGATCAATATCTGTGATTCCAAGAATATAAGAAACTAACGAACCGGCAGCTGAACCCCTACCTGGACCTACTGATATGCCTTGTTCTTTTGATCATTTAATTAAATCTCAAATAATTAAGAAATAATCAGAAAAACCAAGACTTTCAATAATTCCAACTTCATATTTAATTCTTGTTAAATATTCCTGTTCCTTAACGTTATCTTTTAATCTATCTTGAATATTTTCTTTGATAATTTGTTTTAGGTATTCAGATGCAGATATTTTATTAGGAGTAGGAAACTCAGGTAGCACACTTTTAACTTTTGGAAATTTAACATTACACAATTCAGCAATTTTAATTGCCTGTTTAATTGCATCATTCGATATGTTTTTTGGTCTACATGTATATTCTTCCTCATTAAATTCCTTTTGTTTTGATTCTTTTATGTAATTCAAAGTTGATAAAGCTTTGTTTTCATTTTTATTCATTATTTTTGAATCAATAACAGCAACCCCATTAACATGTTCACCGTGTTGCAATCCAACAAAGTAATTATGAATTTCTAATTCATTACCATTTATTGCGTAATTACCTTTTGTTGGGTGATCTATTATAAATAAGTCTTTAACTGGTATATCCTCAACTCTAATTTCTTCACCTCTAACTTTTTTAGATGATAGTTTCATAAGATCTAAATAACCATCATGATTTTTAGCAAGTAGTATCAATCTAAAATCCTGTACATCTAAATCTAAACCAATAATTGGTTTTATGTTGTTTTTTTGACATTTTTTAACAAATTCAGCAACCCCATACATAACATTGTGATCTGTAATTGCAAGAGAAGATAATTCGTTGTTTTTTGCATACTCAATTAATGAATCAATTTTAATAGTTGATTCAAGTAAAGAATATTCTGTATTTGCGTGTAAATTAATATATTTTGACATAACTATATTCTAACAAATATAAATGACTATCCATTAAATAAAGGACCACAATAAATAAATACAAAAAACATTTTTTAGTTTTATTCAATTTTCAATTGGTAATAAAAAAACCAAAAATTGGTTAAACAAAATTATTTATTTTTATATACTAGTTTTTCAGTCTCATAAGCATCCATGCATTCTTTTTCTAAATCAATTAAATTAGAAATTTCTTCTTCCAATTTATACGCTTCTTGTGGCGTTGGTTTTGTAACTGGAGCTTTAGGTGCAAATAACTCACAAGTTTCAGAAGCAGGAATAATTGAAATTTCGTATGTCCCAATTTTAATTCCTTTATTAATAGTATCGATTTTATCTGCTGTTAAAATTGGTCTTAATATAGGTAATGTAGCTTGTTCTTGAATTGTGTGCATTGATTCAAGAGTTTGCGAAGCAACTTGGCCAATATTCTCACCATTAGAAACTGCTAAATAACCACGATCTTCAGCCATTTTAGAGGCTATTCTATAAAATGATCTTCTCATTAAAGTTATTTTATAAGATTGTTTGGAAGTTAACCCAATTGTATGCATTAAATTTGTATAGTTCAATCTATGTATATATGATTTTCCTTGGTATTTATTTAATAATTCAACAATTTGAGTAACTTTTTCTCTTGTCTTGTGATCCGTGAAAGGAGGAGTTATAAAAGAAAGATAATCAACATGAAGCCCACGTTTCATCAATTCAAAGGCAGCAACAGGAGAATCTATTCCACCCGAGATAAGGTGTAGAACTTTTCCATTAATACCTGTAGGATACCCTCCAAGACCTTGAGTTCTCTCACAAAAAATGTATGATTTCCCGTTTCTAATTTCAACTTCAACTTTCAAGTCAGGATTTTTTACATTTACTTGTAGTTCAGTATTTTTTAAAACATGACCACCAAGATGCATATTTAATTCACCAGAAGACATATCAAATTTTTTCCAGTGTCTTCTTGCTGCAATTTTAAATGTTTTAGCTTCTGTAAATTTTGAAACCAGTTTTAAGACAGCTTCCTCAATTGACTCTATTTCAGTTTTAACTTTTATTACTGGAGAATAAGAAGAAATACCAAATATCCTTTCCAATCCTTTCATATTTTCCTTTGAATATTCTAAAAACATCCTATCAAAAAGAACCTCAGGTTCAACACCCATAAGTTTTTTCATATTTCTTTCAAGTTGCCTAACAAATGACATCTTATTTTTCCCCTTAGTTGATAATTCACCAAATCTAATTAATATTGTTTCGTACATTTTTACTTCCTTTTCCTTTTTATATTTAATAGTTCTTCAATAGCATCAATTGCAATTCTCAACGATGATGCATATTCCCCAGCAAGATACTGCTTCTCTGCTTGAACTAATGATATATTAAGTTTAGCATTCATAGCTCTATTTGGTGCAAATTCTTTAATAAGGTTTCTAACCATTCGTGCCATTGCAATTTTTCCACCCACCACTTTATAATATGATGTTACATTTTCGATTAATCTTCTAACTTGTTGTTTAGCTACATTTGAGTTGAACGGTTCATTTGTTAGTGTGGTTTTAAGTAATACTTTTGTTTCTTCAATATCCTGCAGTTGTTGCTCTTCAGCAATTGATAATAAAATATTTTTATCTATTACTTTAGCTCTTAATGAAATTAATGCATGTTCTACTTGCATAAATTGATTTTGAACAGTTCTTTTTGCAATATCATCTCTTCAAATAAGTTCATAAATGCTATTCATTAATTTAATTGCCGATATATTTTTATTTAATAGAATTTTCATTCTAGATAATTTTGATGTGTAAGGTATGTTTTTATCTTTCATTAATTTAGAAAATGACATTGCGTTTTCATCTAGATCAGCAATCTCAAATTTCAAGCTTCTCATAATATCCATCATTTCCACTGATAATCTTGTCCCTGATTGTGGCATTTTCTTAACTTCTTTTCTTATTTGTACAAATTGCTTCATAGTTTTTAAAACAAGATTCTGAACATTAATAAATTCATTAACAAAAATATTTCTTGACTTTATTTCTGAATTAATCATTCTTTCTATAGCTTTAATATTTTTAATGATAAAAATTATTTCTTTTTTAGATTCCTCTAGTCTTAATTCTAAAAAATGTGATTTAGCAGTTTCAAAATTATTCGCCATTCTTCTTATAGATGCATGGAAATCAATGTGAGATAAATCTACTTTTAATTTGTTTTGTGCATGATTAAACAAAACAATAAGTTTTTTAATGAATTTTGGTATTGCGCCATATAAAGTAGCTTGTATTTTTGGACCTTCATTAATGATAATTCCAAATTGAATTATATCCTCTCTAAGCTTCTCAATTATTTCCGAAGCACTCCTTGTTTCACCTGATTGAATTAGAGAATCAAATTTTCTTGTTCTGCCAGCAATACGCTTGTTTAAAATATCTATTTTCCCAGAAATTTTATCCAATGTAATTCTTTTCTTACTATAACTACTACTAATTGTTCTAGTTTTTTCTCTAAAAAGTGAAACTTCATTTCTCAAGAATTCTTCTTGCTTTAAAATATTATTAGCTTTCTTTTTTGAAGATGCAATTTTTCTTGCAAATGTTTCATTTATAGTTTTAATTTTTTCTACTCTAATTTCAAATTCTTTTTGTCTTAATTTTAGATATCTTTTTTGGAGATCTAAAACATCTTTATTCATAAGTTTAAACATGCTCTCAATTGAATCAAACTCTTTAGATAAAATATCAAATAATTTTTCATATTTTTTATTGGATTTTGCTATTACGGAGATTCTTTGTAGCATTATCTCAACTCTTTTGATTCTTTCAGGCTCAATAAAAACTCTAATCTCGTTCATTTGATTAGCATTCTTTTTTTGCCTCATTAATCTCGTGATAAGCACTATTAATAAGGAAAATATGATTATTATGATGGGTATAGTAACACCCAATAAAATTAGTTTTCATGTTTGCATAGTTATATTATATAAAATTAGTGTAAAATATAAGAGCATATACAGCACTTAATTATTTATTTGTAAGCGTTGTCAACACAGGATTACTAGTAAGCTAGCTGAATGCCGAAACTATTTGTGTCAACACTCATGTAAAGAAATTAAGCCTTAGTTATGCATAAATTATATAATAAAAGAACTAAAGGAGATACTTATGGCAAGATATACAGGCCCAACATTTAAGAAATCAAGAAGATATGGTTTCTCAGTATTAGAAAACGGAAAAGAATTCGCAAAAGGTAAACAAAGACAAACAGCACCAGGACAACACGGAGCTAGAAGAGTTAAAATGTCTGATTATGGTTTACACTTACATGAAAAACAAAAAGTTAGATTCATGTACGGAATTAACGAAAAACAATTTAGAAAAACATTTGAAAAAGCATCTAAAATAAAAGGTGTTGCCGGGATTAACTTCCTACAAATGCTAGAAACAAGATTAGATAATGTTGTTTATAGAATGGGATTTGCTACAACAAGAAGACAAGCAAGACAATTAGTAAACCACGGACACTTTACTTTAAATGGTAAAAAAGCTGATATTGCTTCAATGCAAATTAAAATCGGTGATGAAATCAAACTTAAAGAAAAATCAAACAAGAATGTTCAAATTGTTGATTCATTAGCAACAAGAAAAATTGCTGAATGAGTTGAACTTGATAAAACTACTTTCTCAGGAAAACTTACAAGACTTCCAGAAAGAAAAGAACTTAATTCAGAAATTAATGAAGCTCTTATCGTTGAATACTACTCAAAATAATAATTTATTTCAAAACATTGTTAATGCAATGTTTTTTTTATTGCTAAAATTGCATAAAAAAAATGCCAATAACATTGACACCTCTTTATTTTCTTAATGCAAGGAAATAATTTTTCTTACCTCTCCTAATAATTGCAACCTCATCATTGAATGCTGAAGGTATTTTTGATGTTTCAGATTCAATTTTGATTCCATTAATGGTAATCGCACCATTTTTAATAAATTCTCTAGCTTCTCTTTTTGAAGATACTGATTTTGACTCTATTAAGAAATCAATAATTTCATTAGAAAAGGTTTTTTCAGTTGGAATAGTTCCTTCTAATTGTTTTATCTCATTTATTGATAAATCAGCTATGCTTTGCTTACCAAATAATGATTCTGAAATTCTAACTGCACTTTCAAAATCTTCTTTACTATGAATGTTACCAATTATCACACTGGCAAGAACTTTCTGAGCTTTACGTTTAAATGGAGCTACAGAGTGTTCGCTAATAATTGTTTTAATTTCTTCTTGTGAAAAGTCAGTCAATCATTGCAATAGTTTTTCAACATCAGAATCCGAAGAATTTAATAAGTATTGGTATAGTCTGTAAGGTGAGCACATATCTTTTGAAAGTCATAATGCTCCACCACCTGTTGACTTACCGAATTTTTTACCATCAGAACCAGTTAATAAGTTAGTTGTCATTCCGACCGCAAGATTTTTATCACCTAGTGTTTTTCTGATAATTTCAATTCCTGAAGTTATATTACCTCACTGATCCGATCCACCAACTTGAATCATTACATTGTGCTCTTCATAAAGTCTTTTAAAATCCCACCCTTGAAGTAATTGGTATGAGAATTCTGTAAATGATATACCTTGTTCAAGTCTTGATTTAACAACTTCTTTACTTAACATGTAATTAATATTTAATAATTTACCGGCGTCACGTAAGAATTCTAAAATATTCATATCTTTATAAAATTCATAGTTATCTATAACTTCAATTCCAAATGACTCCAATTGCTTTCTAATAGCAGACTTATTTTCCAATAATGCATTTGAAGATAATAAATTTCTTTCTTCAGATCTTCCTGATGGATCACCAATCATTCCTGTTGCTCCTCCAATAACAGCAATTGGTTTGATTCCATGTTTTTCAAATCTTTTTAAAATAGAGATTTGCACATAATTACCCAAGTGCAATGAATACGCAGTTGGATCAAAACCAATATATACCCTTGCTCCCTTTGGTAATTTAGCAAGTTTTTCTTCGTTTGTGATATCTTTTAGGATACCTCTTTCTTTTAATTCTTTAATTAATTTCATAATTAAATTGTATAGAAAAATAGCCTGTTTAAGACTATTATTTTACTGCTGCTCTTAATTTTGAAATTATATCTTTTTTCCTATCAGAAGATTTAATTTCAACTTTCATTTTTTTAGCTTTTCTCTTTAATTGTGCAATCGTCATTGTCTCATAATTGTCAGTAAAGTGTTCAGCAGTTTCTATTTGAGTTCTAATTTCTCTTATTTTTTTAGAAGCAACTTTAATCGCCTCCTCTGTAACATCACCAACTTTTTTAGCATCAACTTTTGCGATTGTTTCTTTTACTTCATTGACACCTTTTTGGACATTTTCCTTAATTTCATCAGATTTAATAGAATCCATATTCATTACTATCTCTTCTAATTTATTAAATAATTCATTTACCACAGGGGTAATGTTATCTATTTGTTCCTTAAGTTTTTTCTTTGTATCAGCGCCCTCTTCAGAATTTAGATGAACCCCAAAAGCTGTAGCGCCCACTAATAATAAAAATGTACTAAGTTTCATTATTTACCCCCTTTCTTATTTTTTCCGTCTTTTTCGCTAAGAGCAAGTTCTTTTAATTTTTCGGCCATTGAATAGATTGTTTCTCTGTTTCTTGAAACTAATTTTATGGCTGATTTAACATTTTTCTGAGCAACAACCTCGAAAATATCTAAATAATTAGATACTTTAGAAATTGTTTCAACAGTTGAATTTAATGTTTCAGATTTATATGTTATATCTTCGACAAGATAATCTATTTTTTTATAAGTTATAGCCATTCTTCTAAAGGCTGTAATCGCATAAAATATAGCAACTATCAATAAAATTGCAGCAACTATTCCTATAATGACTAGTGCAGATGTTTTGACATCCATTCAATACCCCCTTTTTACTTCTATCTATATATTAAATTCTTCTCCTGCATTTTGTTTTTCAACAATAAATGCACCATTTGTTTTTTCAATACCTAATGTTTCTCCGCCACAAAGCATTCCTTCGGAATTAATACCCATAACTTTAGCAGGTTTAATAATTGTTCCAGATGGCAAAATTGCCCCAAGTTTTGCAACAACTATTTTCTTACCTTCAATTGAGTTTAAAGTATTTGTTACAATTGTTAATTCTGAATCTGTTTTTACTTTTAATAAAAATAATTTGTCAGACTTAGGATGTGGTTTTCTTTCTAAAATTTCACCTACAACAAACATTGATGTTGTATTTAAATTTGACAAATCAACCCCTAGTTCATTTTTAATACTTGTAATAATTTCATGTGTTAAACTTTGTGCACCCACTTTTAATGTTAAAAATGAAGAGGCATTTTGAATATTGATTCCCACGACTTCGTCTTTCTCCTTAATTAAAGAATATTTATCGTTTTTTTCAATACTAATTTTTTCTTTGTTAGAGTCCTTGAATCAAATAATTGCTTGATCTTGCAAGGATTTTTTATTTCAATATAGTAAAGCCATATATATATTATATATATAATGAGAAATATGAACTAATTATTATATTAATATTCTTTAAATTGTTTATAATTGATTTATGAAATTAGGAATAATAGTAGATTCTTCTACAGGACTTACAAAAAAAGAAGTTAGTTCAAGGGGCTGAGGTTTTGTTCCATTGCACGTTTTTTTGAATGAACAAGATTTCGCAGATGGTATTGAAATCACAACTGAAGAAGTGTATCAAAAATTAAATTTGGACACAAACGTTAGAACTTCGGCTTCTTCACCTGCTGAGATTTTGGAATTATTTGAGGCGATGTCAAGTAAATATGATCATGTGATTGTTTATGGTCTTTCAAAAGAACTTTCTTCTCAAACTAGTAATTTAACATTATTTTCAAATGATTTTGAAAATATTCATGTAATTAACTCTCTTGGATTATCGCAAATAATAGTTTCTGAGTGTGAAAGAGCACAAAGACTTGCAAAAGAGGGCAAGGAAATTGAGGAAATAGTTGAATCATTAAGAAAAAATACAAAAGGCTATGAAGCTTTGTTAATACCTCATTCTTTAGATTGATTAGTTAAAGGGGGTAGAGTTAATTCAACAGTTGCTACAATGGCATCAATGTTAAAGATAGTACCCATAATTAAATTTAAAGATGGAAAACTTGATAGGCATGGTAAGGGTAGAATATTTAGTAAAACTCTTGTCAAAGTGACAAAGGAAATTATCGAAAGATTTGATGGTGAAGAATATGATCTTTATGCATTACACGCTGGTAATAAAATGATAGATGAACATATTAACAATTTAGAAAGTATTACTAATAAAAAAATAAAAAAATTATTTTTCCCTTCAACTATTGCTCTACACGTTGGTTTAGAAGCAATAGGTATATTAGCAATTTACAAATAGGCATGTCCTATTTTTATTTTGAAAAAATGGCATAAAAAAATGGCAGGGGTGACAGGACTTGAACCCACAACATGCCGGGTTGAAGCCGGCTGTTCTACCAATTGAACTACACCCCTACGTATAGTGCTATATAATTATAGAATAAAAAAGCACTTTTTAAAAAATATTTTATAAATAAAAAATAAAAAACCGCTATTTAGCGATTTTCTCAAATTCTTCTATGATATCTTTAACTGTTTTTTCTTTAAGGCTAGTTATTACATCATCACTTAATTCTGAACCTATTTTTCCTTCAGCTTCCATTATTAAATCCATTAAATCTAATGAATCAATACCAAGTTCAGAAATTTTAGTATTTTCTGTAATTTTAATTTTTGTCGCTTTTTTTAAAGCTGCAATGATTTCTGTTTTAATATTCATAAAATTATTATACCAATTTAATAGCTTAATTCCATTTTATAAATTTTTTCAAGAGTTTGCATATTTTTTTGTTTTCATGTAAATTTAACATCAACACTTTGATCGCTATTTTTTAAAACATCAACCTTTATTTCACCCTTTGTTGTTTTGATCCTCATAAAAATAATTTTTATAAATTTAGAAATCATATTATCGTCAATAATTGGTTTTTGATTTTTTACTCTTATATAATCATAAACTTCATCAAATGAAACTTGTGGAAATATACTTTCAGATTTGTATATTTTTTTGCTGACTGAAATGTTATCTCCTTTAGTAACTTCAGTATCTTGCTTTTGACTTTTCTTGTTAGATTTGTGATTTAAAGAATAATAAATGGATATACCAATAACAGATGCAACAATTGGACTGCCAACAAATATATAACTTAAGTATCTCCTCATTATATTTTTCCTAATTGTTCAAGACTTAGTGTTCCATTAATTATTTTTTCCATACCTTTTCCCTCAACTTTGAAGCTGCATATTTCAGTTCCAAGAGAGGTCTTTGGACTTGAGATGGTCAATTTAACTTGACCTTCATTTTTGTCTAAAAACTTTTTATTAAAAATATACTTCCTATATAGTGAGATGTTTTCAAAAGCCTTGTTCGGACTAAATTTTATTCTCGGATAGAACTCACCTTTCGCATTTCATGGAAAAATATAGCCATCAGTTGCATCAACACCAACACCAACTTTTGTAGACTTGCTTTTATAATCATAGTAAGTATCACCTTGAATTTTTATTCTTCCTGCGTATGAGTATTCTTTTTTATACATTTCTTGAGCATCTAAAGATTTTACAATATCTGGATTCATTGAGTCTTTGTCTACAGGCAAAACTTTTATTGAAGATTTAGAGTCATTAAAAAGGTTTTCCATTTTACCACTATGATAATCAACCATTCTAGATGTATGTATTGGATCTAGAATAGTGTTTATGGTGTAAATTGATCATTTATCTGTATGTGTGATATTTTTTAAAGTGTCATTAGCTTCATAGATATCATATAAATTCTTTATTATTCTTCCATTATTCTTTATTGGTTTTAGGAGCATATAGTTGTACATATTGCGTTGTCTAAGTTGTAAACTATTTAAATCCATATTAAAACCAAATGAAAAATCAATTGTTGATATCCCTTTCAATTCAACACCCTGACCTTTATCTATTATATCCTCACCTTCGAATGATGAGTGAGATTTCATTCCAAAAGAGACCTTATGGGTAGTTTTGTAAAATGTATTCTCAAAATAAATATTTATTGAACTAAGATTTTCAATTCTGGAATTTTTACTACTTAAAATATTCTTTCCGCTTATCTTATAGAAACCTGCAGTTGATTCATATTTCGCTAATTTTTCAATAGGTAGTAATTGATCATTTATTTCTATAGCCTTGATAACAAAATTAGATTTTTTACGAAAACTATTAAAAAACCAAATTTCTATATCGTTAGTTCTTAAATCTCTTTTTATACTTAAAACTATTTTATTTAAAGTTAAAATAGGAGTCCTTATTTTTAATTGCTCTTCAAATTTATTATTTCATAAATCTTTTTCATAACCATTTGTAGATACACTTGTGGAAAATTCCATTTTTTCTTCAAATGTTTGTAATTTATTTTTTTGAATAACTTTATCATTTAAAATAATTGGTATCATTTTTCACCTCCATATATATGTAGCTCTTATGAGAGAAAAAAGTAAAAAAATAAACCAACAAGTAGTTTATTCTTTAATCATTATTTTAAATCTTTAAATTTATTTTGTATTTTTTGAATCTATTTTCAATCTCTTAGCATTTTTATCTTGTAATCCTTTGATACCTCAATTAATTGCAGGTGTAATTAGGAATATTGATAGCATTGTTAAGAATATAGCAATCTCAGTTAAGAAACTAGCTGGTTTTGTTGAAGCAAATAACCCTCATGAAGAATTCGCATGTGGTGTTTTTGCAACATCTATTATATAGTGACCAATCAATAAGTATATAATCGCGATTGCAGTTCCGGTAACAGCGATAATAGCTGATGAAAAGAACATAATATTATTTATTTTCTTATTATTAAATTTCTTTCTCTTAAATAAGTAGAAAGTAATAATAATTGAGTTAATACCAAAGAAGAATAATGTTGGGAAGTTTGAGAATCCATCGTATAAGTAATCTTGACCAATGATGGCAGATGGTATACCAGTAATTAATATTCAGAAAAGACATGAAATAGCAATGTATAAAATTGTAGTTTTCTCTTTTCCTATTTTTTCTTTTAATTTCTTTGTTCCAACAAAAGTATCGTTTTCAACTTCATTTTTAAATACAACAATCATCCCAGCAGTTAAACCATTAATAACTCCCAATGTTGAAATCAATATAAATGTATATATCGTTGTTGTCATAGCATCAGCACTTGATTTTGGTAAAACATTATTAATCAATCCTTGAATAGAACCTGAATTGTGTAGAATTGATGATAGTGCAATTAATGTATATAAAATTATAATTGAAGACATACCTAAAACTATAATAATCGGAACTTTTTTCTCTCCTTTTTCAACTTTATTTGTTAAAGATGCAACAATCATAAATGCATCATAAGCAAATAATATAGCTGGTAAAGCAACTATCAATCCTTTAAAAGTAAATGAGTTATTAAGGAACGCATTACTTCCTCCCATATGATTTGTAGTTGGTAAAACAATACCAAGTATAACAGCTAAAATAAGTGGAATAAATTTTAAAATCGTAGTAATTTGTTGAATTATTCCAGATGTTTTAATACTTATATAATTTATAGCAATCATAATAACAGTGATTAATAATCCTATTATTAGATGTCCGTAAATAGGAATCTGTTTAATTGCACCACTTGCGATAATTGGTTGCAATAACATTTCAGATCCAAATATTCCTAAAATAGCAGTAAGTCCTGCAATATAGAAAAAGGCATAGTTAAATCTAACAAATTTACCAAATTTTTCTCCAACTATATCCTCACTTCACCCCGGTAAACCAATTGATTTTGATTTAGTTTTAAGGGTACCAATTTCAGAAAACGAAATCGCCGTTGCACCTGCAATGATACCACCAATGATTCATGCCATTAACCATGTAATACCTTCACCATTAGTTGCTCTAGATATGGAACCATTCTTAAAGAATATACCAATACCAACAACTGTTCCAATTAACATCGTTAACGCTGCAAAAAATCCAATTTTTTTTGCATTTTTTATTTTCATATAACCTTCTTTCTTTTTTTCTTTTTAATTTAATTTTTATTATAAAAATAACTAACCCTTTTATACAGGTTAGTTTAAGAATGAACATAATAATTTATTATCAACAAAACAACCCGTAATTAAACTTTTACAGGGCGTTTCCTGTAATTAACACATAAAATAAAATACGACTTTGTTCCAAATTAATTTTTTCATAACAAATAATTTATAACATATTTCTAACCGTATTTTTTTACTAAAAAAGCTATAAATTCCTATCAAAACATTTTTAAATAATAAAAAAAGATTGTTTTTTAATAGAATAGCACTATTTTTTAAAGACATTTTATATTTTATAGATTGGTAAAAATATTCATATATTTTATTTAAATTATTATAGTATTTTAAAATGAGTGGATTGGATGCAATAAATTCAATAAATCTTTTAATGAAAAAAATGTCCTTTACCTAACTAAATATTCTTAAATATATATAATGTGTTGAAATTCTTATTATGAAAGTTTTTTGCTTTAAATTTTGATATAAAAAATGCAAACCATAATGGTTGCATAATTTATTATTTAATAATTACTATTTTTCTGTTTCTTTAACATCACCTTTAATTGGCCCGTTATCTTGTGAAGCATTTTCTCTCATTTGATCTGCGAATGCTTTAGCTTGAGATTCAATTTGATCTAACTTAGTTTTAAGTTCTTCGATTTTATTTTCTTTTAGTAATGTTTTAAATTCTTCAATTTGTTTTTCTGTTTCTTCTTTTTGTTTAGGATCAACTTTATCACCTTGTTCTTTAAGTCCTGTTTCTAATTGATTAATTAGTGATTCAGTACGGTTACGAACTTCAACTTCTTCTTTTCTTTTTGCGTCTGCTTCTTTATTAGTTTCTGCTTCTTTAACCATTCTTTCGATTTCTTCTTCTGAAAGTGATGAAGAATTTTCAATTGTGATTGTTTGTTCTTTCTCTGTTTTTTTATCTTTGGCAGTTACTTTTGTAATACCATTAGCATCAATTGAGAATGAAACTTCAATTTGAGGAACACCTTTTGGAGCTGGTTCAATACCTGAAAGATTAAATTGTCCAAGACGTTTATTATCACTTGCCATTGGTCTTTCACCTTGTACAACAGAAATTGTTACTGCATCTTGATTATCCATAGCTGTAGAAAATACTTGAGATTTAGTTGTAGGGATTGTTGTGTTTCTTGGGATAAGTGCAGTAGCAACTCCACCCATTGTTTCAATTCCAAGTGTTAATGGAGTAACATCCAATAATAGAACATCATCGATATCACCAGCAAGAACACCACCTTGAATTGCAGCACCAAGAGCAACAACTTCATCAGGGTTAATTGAACGGTTTGGTTTTTTACCAAGCACTCTTTCAACTAATTCTTGAACTGCTGGGTTACGTGTTGAACCACCAACTAATAGAACTTCATCAATTTCTGATGCTGATAATTTAGCTTCTTTCAAGGCATCTTCAATTGGTTTTCTTGTTCTTTGAACTAAATGATCTGTCATTTTTTCAAAATTAGCTTTTGAAAGAGATTTTTCAAAGTTTAATGGTCCAGCTGATGTCATTGCTAAGAATGGTAATGAAATTGTTGTTTCATTAACACCTGAAAGTTCAATTTTAGCTTTTTCCGCTGCATCTTTAAGACGTTGTAATGCCATTTTATCTAATTGAACATCTGCGTGTTCTGCTTTAATTTCTTTTTCTAATCACTCAACGATTGCTTCATCTCAATCATCACCACCAAGTTTGTTATCTCCAGATGTTGAAAGTACTTCAAATGTACCATCAGCTAAATCAAGAACTGAAACATCAAATGTTCCACCACCTAGGTCATAAACAAGAACTTTTTGTTCCTTATCAGTTTTATCTAAACCAAAAGCTAGCGCTGCAGCTGTAGGTTCATTAATAATTCTTTCTACATTCAATCCAGCAATTTTACCAGCATTTTTTGTTGCTTCACGCTCCGCATTATTAAAGTATGCAGGAACAGTAATAACAGCTTTAGTTACTTTTGTACCTAATTTTTTTTCAGCATATTCTTTCATATAACCTAGAATCATTGCTGAAATTTCTTCTGGTGTGTATTCCTTACCATTTGCCTTAACTTTTTTTGATGTACCCATCAAACGTTTTACAGATGCAATTGTATCTGGGTTTGTTTCCATTTGTCTTTTAGCAACTTCACCAACAATGATGTCGCCATTTTTAAATGATACTACTGAAGGTGTAGTTCTTTTCCCTGTTGGGTTTTCAAGAACTTTTGGTTCTTTATCCTCAATTACAGAAACAACTGAATTTGTTGTCCCTAAGTCAATTCCTAAAATAATTTCTTTTGCCATAATGCACTCCTTTATTTACCTATTACCACTACTGCGGGTTTTAATATTCTGTCATGATGTTTGAAACCTTCTTTTTTGATTTCAATAACTTTATCTTTAGATCCTTCTTTTTCAATAGAAGAAATAGCTTCCATTGTTTCTGGATTAAACGCTTCATCAATTGAAGGTACAATTCTTAATAAACCATGTTTTTCCATTATAGAGTCCATTTGTTTTAATAACATTTGGAAACCAACAACATAATTTTGAACATCTTGATTACCTTGTTTTGCGCCAAAATCTACAGCAATCGCAAGATTTAATCAAGGTTCCACTATCTCTTTAAAGAATTTTGAATTTGCATATTTTTTAATATGCGTTATTTCTTGTTCTTGCTTAGCTTTATGCTCATTTTTAAACTCTTCAACTTTTTCTTTAGCTTTAGCTTGGAAAGTATTTGCTTGAGCCATAAATGCTTGTTCAGCTTTAGCATTTTCTTGTTTTAAGTTTAATATTTGAATTTCAAGATTTGAATTCCTTGTTTTAAGTAATTCTAATTCTTTTTTTAGTTCTTTAATCTTATTTTTATCTTGTGATTTGCTATTTTTTGACTTACTCTTATGATCGCTTCTTTCACAATTTATTTCTTTACACTCTTCCTTATTCTTTTTACACTCTTCAACTTTTTGTTTTCCAGTTGTTTTAGTGTTATTGATGTTTTCTTTTTCGTTTATTTTCTTTTCTTTGTTATCTGACATACTAATATCATAACATATTTTAGCATTCTTTGCAACAAAGTGCTAAAAATCAAAAATAAAATAAAAAAAACACCATGCCTTTATCATTATTTATAGTGAGAAATATAGATAAATTTATTAGTGAATTAATTATGTTAGTAGTCCTATAGTTATATTTTATGTATTGTTTTATTTAATTACTTTTCTTTTTTAGGTTCAGATTTCATTTTGCATTCTTCTTTTGCTTCATCTTTTGATTCATTTTTACAACAATCTTCATGATTTGACACAATTACCTCCTTTTTTATAATAATAATTACAATTTCATTTTACACCCGTTAATACCGAAAAATGTCTAATGATATACAAAATTAACTTTGATTAAGATTGTTACCATTAATAATTGATAATAAAAAAACACAACGTGTTAATTAATCTTCTATGAAAACTGCTTCAGTAACAAATTCAATAAAAACTTGATCCTTATTATTAATTTTTGCATACTTTCCATTTGCACTTTTATATTCCTTAAACTCTTCTTTTACTATCTTAACAGCTTCTTTTGCTTGTCTAGACACTGATTTAAACTTAAACAATGAAAGCATAGCTGTTAAAAATCCAGTTATTGCGGTAATGATTGCCATTGATAAAAAACAATTTCTAGCCCATTGTCATTCTATGCCACTATAAGGTGGATTTTTAAGTGTTAGCATTGCTCAAAGGTTAAGTAAAACTAACAAAGCAGTTAATATAAATATAGTTCCATTGATAATTGTGAAGTTTATTTTTGATTTCCTATATTTATTATTAAATAAGTTCCAAACACCTAAAATACCCTCATCTTTTTTAAGGACATCAATAATTTTTTGTTTATTCATTATTTTGTACCCTTCTTCGTCTTCTTAATATTTGTTTCTAATTGCTTAAGTTCATCACTTATTTCACCTATAGCATCATGATTACCATAAATTTGTGCTACTCTTGTATACAAAATCATTTCTCTATTTTTTACACCTTCTTCATATAAGCCGGCGTTATTAATGAATAAAGTAACTTGACCCAATATTTTTTTATAAATATCTTTTGCTTGCTGATATCTACCTTTTATAACAAAGAAGTTAACAAAAGATGTAACCATCACCGTTATTGCAGATACCCCAGTTGTAGTAAAGAAAAATCATGTCGGTTTTTTACCACCATAAAGTAAAAGAGAAAACACTAATGCTGTTAATATTGCAATTGAAGCAGCAGCTAAAGCAACTGTTAAATTTAAAATTATAAAAATAATTCTAAATATGATCATTTCTTTCTTAGCTTTATTTTTGCGAGAGTTAACATATTCAATTGGATTACTATGTAGTGCATATATAGATATTTTATTCATCTTTATCTCCGATTAATGCAGAGAAAAATATTTTTCATCTACTTTGTTTCTTTTTAACTTTGAAGATTTCCAATAAATCTTTTTTGATTTGAACTTTGAGAATTTTTGCCTTCTCTTTTTTATCTCTAATATCGTAAACCCCTATATTATTTGAGAATTTCATATATTCATTTTGAATAGTGTCAATAGCACTTTTATATTTATGATCTTGCTTCATATTTTGATAAAAAGCTAATACAAACCCCATTATAAATAAAATTATAGTTATTAGACAAACCAGTGAAGCAGGAAGCATGGCATTATTATCACCACCTTTTTTAGCAATACCTACCAATGCAATAACTGCAATAGTAACAACTGCAATATTACATAAAGCAATTAGCAAAGTGATGATAGACCAAGCTAACCTAGAATTTCTTTTTATTTTTTCTAGTTTTACAAGTTCACGTTTAACAAAAAAGTTTATACCTTTTTTTTGATTCATATCGTTGTCTTCAACGTTTATTGTTTCCACCATTAATCTTCTCCCTTTTCACCATTAACTAATTCATCAAGCAATGATAATATTGGTAAGGCTTTATCATAGTCAACTCTATTTGGACCAATGATTGAAATTTCTGTTGTACCTTTACCTACTTTTATTTTTTTGGAAATTAATGCTTGACTGTCAGTGATTGAAATCTTCAGTGATTGGTCATCATCATCAGCTTGTTCTTCAATTGATTCTCAAATAGATTTATTTTCAAGTCTTTCCATAATTTTAAATAATTTTTCTGGGTCTCTAAATTCTGGTTTTTTAATAATATTAGTTCGACCATATACATGCGAAGTTTGTTTAGTATGAAAATCAAATACCTTTGTAATCATTTCTTGTATAACAAATTCATAATCCTTAATTTCATCCGCAATAAATTGAGATAGAGTTTCAGTTTTAATAGCAAGACTTTTTAAAGGCGTGTTAAACAATCTATCTTTTAAAATTCTAACTGCAATTCTAACATCACTTAATTGTGCTCCATTTTTTACACTTACAAGCTTTGATTCAACTCTACCTGTAGAAGTAACAATAACAATAGTTGCATTTTGTTCATTTAAAGGTACAAATTGAATTGATTTACATAATTCATCTGATTCATCTGATTTTGTAACCAATGTAAGGTCTGTAATAGTTGATATAGCCTCAACAGCTTCTTCAAGAACTTGTTCAATACCCATAGTTCTCTTTGCAAAAATAATTTTTAGTTTCTTTTCTATATCTGAAGAAACTCCCCCATGTTTTGACATTCTTGCATAAAACATAAAACCTTGTGAAGAAGGTATACGTCCTGATGAAGTATGACATTTTTCTAAAAATCCTTCCTTTTCTAAAGTCGCCATTTCATTTCTTACTGTAGCAGGCGATACATTTAAATCAAATTTTGTAATAAGTGAAGAAGACCCGACTGGTGTTCCACTTGATATGTATTCTTTTGTTATTAAAAGAAGGTACTCTTGTTGTCTTTTTGTTAATTTATTCATACATATATTATATATTAATACAAGATAAATTAGCACTCATCAATCTTAGAGTGCTAATTTATATTTTTTATCCAATAGTTTACTAACTATATTCAAAACAATATATAATATTTATATGAAAAATTTAAGTGTAACAATAGAGATCCAAAAGGGGTCAAATATTAAATATGAATACGACAGAGCGAAAGGTAAAATTGTTGTAGATAGAATTTTAAGAGATGGATTTGTTTATCCAGCTAATTATGGTTTCATTTCAGAAGCCCTAGATTGAGATGGAGATGAACTAGATGTATTAGTTTACTCAGACGAAACATTCCAAGCAGGTGTTGAAGTTGAAGCAAGAATCATTGGAGCAATGAAAATGATTGATGATGGCGAAACTGATACAAAATTAATTGCAGTTCACGCTGATGATTATAGACTTGCAAATATTGAATCAATGGATGACTTACCAAAAGAATGGTTAAAAGAAGTTGAAACATTCTTTACAACTTACAAAAACTGAAAACGTGAAGGTATTACTTCAGTTGCTGGTTTCGAAGGTAAAGAATGAGCTAAAGCTGAATATGAAGAATGTGTTGAGCTAATGGAAAAATACGGAAAAATGGATAAAAAAGAATTCATCGCTAAAATGATGAAAGAACATCCAGAAAAATACGTAGCTTAATTAAATAAAACTGTGCATTGTACAGTTTTTTCTTTGCTCCAAATTGATAAATTTTATCCCCTTTAAAATATGTTTTAAACTTTAAAGCAAAGTAAACTTTTACCTTGTAATATTGTTTTTTAATAATGCTTTCAATATAATTAAAAGTAAAAAAAGATACTATTAATAGCATCTCTTATTATTTACAAACTTTTAAACCAGCAACAATTATTGCTCCAAGACCAACATGCATTGTAATTACAGTTGGAAGAGAAATAACTTCTGCTTTTTTACCAATTAATCCTTCAATTGCTTCAACATGTCTATCTAATTCTGGATGAGAAGTATGAAGTATTAATAATTCATATTCTTCTCCCTCGAAATGGGATACAATATCTTTTGCACCTTTAAGTACAGTCTTGTTAAATGTTCTACCTTTTCCATGTTTGGTTAACTCGCCATCATAAAACTTAATCATAGGAATTATTTTTAGCATATTTGCCATTGTGGCAACATTTGATTTAACTCTACCACCTTTAACAAGTCAATCAAGAGTTGAAGGAATAATAACTGCTAAAGCATTATTTTTAGTATCTTCTAGAGCATCCATTATTTCATTTATATCTTTTCCTTCACTTGCAAGTTTTAAAGCGAATTCTGCACCCCTTGTTGCTTGAAGAGACATTGAATGCGATTCAAATACATGAATGTTTTCAAATTCTTTAGAAAGCATCAAAAGAGATGAATACTGACCTGAAAGTTTAGTTGATAATGGATACACAATTACATGATCATATTCCTTTGACATTTTTTCAAATTCAGCTAAAACATCAGATGGGGATGAACATGAAGAACGTGTATCTGTATCAATCGTTAATATGTCATAAACTTCATCAGCAGTTATATCTCTACCTTCTGCATAATCTTTACCATCCAAAAATATATGTAGAGGCAGATAACCTCATTTTTTTTCTCTTGCTTCCTTTTCCGATAATCCAGAAGTAGAATCTACAATAATACCTAATTTCATAAAAGAATTATACTATGATTTTATTTTTTTATTAATTAATATCACTATTTATAATTTGTTAATAAGTTATTTGATATAAAAAAATAATCCCTTATAAGTCAAGGGATTAAAATCATTGCTTGATTAAATTATTTAATAAATTCTTCAATTTTATCTGCGGTATTTGCAATATGTTTTGCCTCACCTTTTGAACCATAAAAATCATTATCATCATAACCAAAATTAAACACGGCATATTGATCTGTTAATTCTTTTAATCCTTTTGATTCTAATATATGTTCAATAAATGTTATTGGTGTTATAGTTTTTTGTCTTTCAAGAATTTTGTTCAACATTTTCTCACTTTCAAGTTGATTCAATACTTTTTTCATTAAATTAAGTTTAATATCATAAACAAAATCACCAACAGTACCAACTGGTTTATCATTTTTAAAATCAATTGATATTGTACCGTCTTTATGATAAGTACCTCCATAAACGTTTTCAGGATCTTGTGAAGTTATAACTGGCTTAAATAATTGACCATCAACAAATGTTGAATCAATATTTTTTACAACCTCAAATTCACCATCCTTAGAGATATAATCAATAGAATTAACAACTGTATTTAGTCATTCCAATACCGTTAATCTTGTTTTTAATTGATTTTGTTCTGTATCATATGGTAATTTCAATAATTTACCTAAGGTTGCAACTACTCTTCTTTCGAATTTAAGAGAAGCTGGAGTCAACTCTTTCATAAAGTTAAACATTTCACTTGATAAAACATTACCTGTTGCATCAACATATTTAAGTTCGACCATTATTTTCTTAGTTTCAGCTGGCAATTGTGCTCAAACAATAGGGTTGATTGGTGTGTTTTTAATCATAAGATTTTTAATCATCTTGTGCAAAGCAGGATAATCACCATTTAAAATTTCAGATCATCCATCAAGGTTTAACAATATATTTGCAGCATGTGGTTTTGAGTCTCCAACACTTATCTGATCTCTTGATTTCATAAATCATTCTTCAGATTTAATTTCTTTATTATTTTCAGGATTTTTAAACTTAATCTTTGAATCTAAAGATTTGAAATCTTTTTGCATATCAGCATTTTTAAATAGAGATTCATATTTAGTTTTTCTATCTAATTTATTTGCATACATATCTCCAAATAAAATTGCAGCTAACGATAATTGTAGTGTTGATGCAGAGGCAAATGTTGAAATACCCTCTTTATTTGCAAGTGTATATATTAAAGCAGCTTTTGCAGCATCATCTTTATTATTTGAAATTGATTCAGCATTATTTTCAAAATATGAAATTGCATTCTCCATATCAGAACTCTTTTTAAATTGAATAGTTCCAGCTGTAATAGTTCCAAGACCTGCCACAGAAGCAACTGCTGCTATTGATGATATAGCAACAGCTGTCATCGTACCATTTGATTTTGTTTTTTTTATTTTACTTTTAACACCTGCAATTATTCAAATTGAAATAATTGACAGTAAAACAATAAATGCTATTGCAATACCAGCTATTGCAATACCTGTTGAATTACCGAAAAAAGCTTGACTTTGCTTAGCTATTCATAGAATAGTTTTTTCATTAACACTATATTCAGCTTTTTGAGTATCAATAACATTTTTTGCATTAACAATAAATACTATACCCATTATCAAAGCAATACTTGCAAAAACCAATCCAATAATCGAAGCTATAATTACTATTTTCTTTTTATTCATGTTTTCTCCTAAAAAAGTTTTAAATGGTTTACCAAGCAAACCTTTATACAAAAATAATTTTATCATAAAAAAGAGGTAAAAAAATAACCTAAAAAAGCGTTACAGTCAAATATAAAAAAATAAGTTGCTATTTCTATATATATTAGGATAAAAAATTAAGACACACTCAAAGTGTTGGACATCATGCGAGAATATTCGTATGGTGTTTTATTATCCAAACATCTTTGAACTCTAAT
>NZ_PSZO01000090.1 GCF_004335975.1 Mycoplasma marinum | reverse complement strand
ATATTTCCATTATTACCTTTTACTTTCTTATCGAATCAATATTTTAATTAAATTGTCTTATATTCATAAGGTTTGAACGAATATTCTTTCTTTTTACCATTTATTTTTATAGTTGTTTTCAGCTTCTTATTAACCATATTAGAAACTCTTAATAATACCTTTGTGTTTTCTACTGATCTAAGTGATGAAATATATAATTTTTCATGATCAACTATCGGGAATGTTATTTTTTTATCTTGTGGCCACTCAATATCATTTATTTTAAATTTATTATGTACATGAGCGGTTAAATGAACATTATTTTTATAATGTACTATTGGACTAAAATTCCATTCATTTAAACCTTTTATCGGATTTTGTTCATCTATTCTAAATTTAAAAGTTAATTTTTTTAGCAATTTAGAACCCGTTGTTTTCTCTCTATATGGTATGCCTGAAGCGATTCCTGGCCTTCAATTTAGTTTTTCTCGTGAAACAAGTTCATTTGTTCTATAAAGGATAATTTCTACACCATTTTCAGTTTTATAAATTTCATTATTACCTTTTGTGTATATATTATAGCCCTTAGCACCTTTCATTTGAATAACACCATCGTTATGATCGACTATTGCTGGATATTCAAGCATGTCATGCTTTCAGTTTTTTGTTTCATCTAAATCATCAAAATCCGTAATTACTAAATGTTGAGATTTTGCAACATCACTAGTTCCAATAAATTTAATTGATAAACGGTAACCAATAAGTTTGTTCTCGGTTATCATTTCAATATCAACTTTCCCATCGTATTCAATAAATTCAGTATCTATTATAATTTCCTCGTAATTAACGACTAATGATGTTTTAACTTTTACAATAGTAACACCACTAAAAGTTTTTTGTGATATTAAAGTGTGTTTTTGAGAAACGACAATTGGTTTGTTAGAGGCGGAAAAATCGTAATT
>NZ_PSZO01000089.1 GCF_004335975.1 Mycoplasma marinum | reverse complement strand
CTGTATGGTGAACATTTTTTCATTTTATACCTTTTGTATATAGAGGATTAATTAATTTAGCTGTCAACTCTTGCATTGCTACCAAGAAGAATGGTGCAGCAAACCCTCCAAGCATAAGAGCAATTGTTGAAACAACAACTTCTGATAATTTAACATGACTAAAGAATAATGTTGGCACTTGTTGTGTAAATCCACGAGCAGGATTAATCGCTGCTGTTCCAAAACAAATAGCACCCATTACATCAAAAGCAATAATAAAGCAGATAATTAAATCTCTATATTTATCTTTAATTGACTTAGTAAATATAGGTCATAAAAGAATTGAAGTAATTAACATTTCACCAAAGAATACTCACATAAAGGCAGTACCGTTATTTATTGTAAGTTTACCTGGGAAACTTGATTTACCCAACATATCAAAACCGTTAAATGGCACAACAGCTTCATAACTAGTTGTATTTTTTTCTAAATAATTCCCTTTAGCCATTCCATATAACATTAGCCCCGCAATTGTCGCCGCAACCATTTGTACAGCTATTTTAGCAAAACTATATCTATAAGTGTTAGCTCCTGTAATCATTCTATAAGTTGTAACTGCTGGATTTAAGTCACAAGATCATCTTAGGAAGAATAGTAGACAAGTACCAACAACTATAAATCCTGCGTATAACCCAACAAATACTGGGTTTAAAAAATAGTGTTCGGCTACATTACCATTTGGTAGAATAGCAGCAAGACCTGCAAGACCTAAAGACAATCAAATTGTCCCAAAAAATTCAGAAAGCATGTGGTGAATTCATTGTCTAACGCTTGTAGGTTCGTATTTAGCTTTATTTTTACGAGCACTTTTTGTAAATGCAAATTCCACAATATTTCCTTTCTTATTTCGTATAATATGGTTATTATTTTAAATAATATGTTTCTAAAAAGAAACTATGTTTATTTTACCAAAAAAATACAAAAATAAGATAAAAAAATAACCATATT
>NZ_PSZO01000088.1 GCF_004335975.1 Mycoplasma marinum | reverse complement strand
TATTGAAACTTTTCATTTGTATTTTATTAATTTCTGCTTTTTTAGAATACGGAATTCACCTATTGTTCAAAATATATTCAATAATTTTGTTTATATCAATCTTTTCTTTTAAAAATTGATCTATTTTTTTATGATATTTCGCATTTCCTTGCGATAGTTCTATAATTTTTTTAAATGTATTTTTACACAACTTTAAATTTTCAGCATTTTTAGCAACATTTTGGTGGATTCCATCATATATATCTTCTTTGAAATCTTCCCATTCATTAAGGTGCTCTTTGAACTTTATATAGTAATTAGAAAATTGATTGGCTTGCATAGAAATCACTTCATCATCACTTAAATATAAATTATTCAACATTTCTTTCGATTCAAATATTCATCGATTTAATTTTATTACATTTTTCCTTGACTTAACTTTCCTCGCAAAAAGCAAATCACGCTCTAAAATTTCCGCGGAAAAATTAACCGGTTCATAATAGGAATTATTGATTGCAGCATTATTATGCTTAACTAGTTTATCTCATATTCTTTGTTTATTTCCAAAAATATAAAGATTGGTTCGTTTTTTATCTAATTTACCATACAACTCTTCTTGCACTTTTTCAAATATCAATTCTTTTCCTGTCAAGTTCAATCTTTCAAATAAATTTATTACTAAGTTATTACTTGCACTTAAGTTAATTAAATCAAACTTTTGAATTTCTCCTAATAAATGTTTGGGTTCATTCTTTTCGATTAGTGAATTTATAATGTTGTTAGAGGCTCATGTTCATTCAATATTTTTTATTTGTGAATTTATAGAATTTATTAATTTCACTATTGATTCTTCTGGATATGTTGAATCTATTACACTTGAAATTATCACTAATAATTTTTCTTTGATATTGTCTGGATACTCCTTATTTATGAAATCAATTATTTGAGAAAATTCTTGCACAGTAATTTTTTCTTCTTTAAAATCTTCAACTATACTACTAAATATTTCTTGGTCAATACTCTTGTTTAATCCTT
>NZ_PSZO01000087.1 GCF_004335975.1 Mycoplasma marinum | reverse complement strand
CTCTTATTTTTTATATATTTGTGATTTTTAATTATATCTGTGTTATTGTCCGTTGCCAAGCAGGTTAATATATAATAACGCAATAAGAAAAGAGGAATTATGGAAATCAAATTCAATAAAACTTTGAAGAATTTTGAGAAAAGAACACTGAATTTTAAAGAAAATTCTCTCAATGTTATTTACGCAGAAAATGGGACTGGTAAATCCAAAATATCTGATTGAATTTTTCGAAATTATCTTGGATTACCAATGGAATATTTCGATGAAAAACAAAGTAGAACAATTGATGTTTCAAAGAAAATTGAAATAAAATATGAGAACACAAATGAATTGAATTGTGTTCTGTTTAGGGGGAGTTCCTTAACTATCCCCATTGGGAAAATGCATTATATAAATACACCAGAAAAGGCATTGCTTGGAGATTATCTTTTGATGAAGAGCTTTTTTAGTATTCCGGGGAGTTTTACGGATTTTGCAAAAAACGTATTCACTGCAAACTATTTCCCATCAAAATTTATCCTGCCTAAATTTTTTGAACCAGTTAAAACAAAAGTGAGTTTCAAAACCGCAAAGGAAGCCTACGAAAAAGTTTATAAGGTGGTTGCTTTATTTGAGAAAAACAAAATAAAAAAACTTCCAAAACATGGTTTGAAAGCGACTGATGGATCTGAGAAAAATAAAAAAATTATTCCGGAATGAGAATATACATCTTGTGATTTTGGAATTAAAATACAAGGTAATTTAACTGATGAATCATTAGACTTAATCAAATCTATATTAGAAATCTCCAAGAATGATAAAATTGTTGACTTTTTAAAGGAAATATCAGATGATTATTTAGAATATTTCAAGAAGATGAAAAAAATTGGAGAATCATTTAACTCAATAAGAAAAGTAAAAAAACTCTTGAATATTGTGGGATCGACAATATTGAACTTGCACATAAAAAGAATCCCAACGATTAAGAGGAGGGTCAAAAACTTAAAATCTAATTGAAATTTTGAAAAAGGAATTAAAAAATATTTT
>NZ_PSZO01000086.1 GCF_004335975.1 Mycoplasma marinum | reverse complement strand
CATTAAAAGGAATTCTTCTTTTGAAGATTTATTTTTAACTTCATATCTATTTAAGGACCTTTCCTTATATCTGATGATATTTTCTTGTAATTTTTTAGAGTAATTTCCAAGCGTTATTTTATCTAGTGAGGCAACTATGTCTCTCAGTGTTAAAACCTCTTGATAAAGCTTTGTTTCCCTTGTTGTAAACAATATATTATTGTGAGCTATTCAATTTCTTAAAAACACCATCTCGTTAAGGATGCGAATCAATTGCATTTTATCCATTTTGAATTCACGATCAGGGAATATTTCCTTAATGTGATTGATATTCAACAAGGAAATAAGGCCAATCAATTCGCCAAATGATAACTCATCAATTATTTGAAAAATATCATCGGTTGAATTATTCTTGCTAACGTTTTT
The DNA here is from genome assembly GCF_004335975.1 of Mycoplasma marinum. Classification (GTDB taxonomy): domain Bacteria; phylum Bacillota_I; class Bacilli_A; order Mycoplasmatales; family Metamycoplasmataceae; genus Mycoplasma_K; species Mycoplasma_K marinum. Next base: position 623 of record NZ_PSZO01000086.1, on the reverse strand, counting down.
TATTTTTCCTTGAATAAAGGATTTACTTTTTTGTTTATTTGTATAAATAGAAAAGTCTTCAATATTTTCAAAAATACTTCCATCATTGATTTGGTCAAGACCAATATCGTTAAATTGAAAATAATATTTCACTCATGAAGAAATTTGGATTTCAATAGGTTTTAAAATTTCAGACAATTCCCGCCTAATGACCACATCGGTTTTATATAGTTGTTCTAATAGTGGGCATAATATTTTAATTTTATTGCCTCGCATTCACTTTAAAAGTGTTAAATACCTTGAACAGTGTTTATTTGATAAATGATAATTACTAATGCATTCATTGTTAATAATTAACCCATTATCCTTCAACATATTAATCTCTCTATCATATTGTTCTTGTGTTAATTTCATATAAAAATTATATCAATCATTGTAAACAAATATTTTCTATTTATTAGTTTTATTAATTACACACTTAGTACATGTCTAATATTTAGATTTTGAAATGTATTGTATAAGTTATGCAAACAAAAGAAAATATTTTAATTCAGTTTTTAAAAGGTGTATTTTGTAATTTATTTAAAGAATAATAAATATAATCTATTAAATTAATTACTAATATATAATTGAGATAGCAGGAG
>NZ_PSZO01000085.1 GCF_004335975.1 Mycoplasma marinum | reverse complement strand
CCATAAATAAGGAAGCAATATCTCAATACGGATCATTATTATTTGCTAATTCTCAATCAATTAATCATAATCCACTATTGTTTCAAATTATATTTCCTTCAATCATGTCATTATGACAAAGATTAAATTCAGAGTGGTTTGAATAATATTTTTCTATTAACCTAAGTATTTCTTCTTTTTTCTCCAAAACAAATGAATCGTTAATTTTATTTTCTTTAGTATATTTTTGAAATAACTCAAGAGGCTCCATACTATTTTTAACTTTTATGTTTGAATTGTGTATTTTTTTTAATTTTCTTGCAACTTCTTCAATATTTTTTTTAGTTTTCTTAAATGATTTGGCATTTTTTATTAATTTTGTTATTAATACTCCAGCCTTATCGTTGATGTAGTGTATTTCTGCCCCAATCTTAAAATCCTTAATTGATTCCAATATTATTCTTTCACTATATCTATCTATATTTTTGTTAGTTTCTTCTCTGGGGAATCTAATAACAAAATGCTCATTTTTCACTCTATATTTATATGTATCATTAGTTAAACCACCTTTGATTGCTGAAAATTTTTTAATCTCATCTTCATCTATATCATGAACAATTTTTATGCATTGCATAACATTGGAAAAAGATTCTATTAAGTATTGTGGTTCAACAGCTCTTAAGTCATCTATAGTGTCAATCTCTATCCTTGTTGTTGAATAAATTTGTTGAATCTCAAATTTCATATTATTTTTTCAAAAAATTTCTTCTGCATAAGATTCTTTATAATCTTGAAGATTTATCGCATTGAAAAAATTCTTAACACTAACTATATCTTCATATGTTAAAGCATAACCATTACCTCAAAGAGGTCCATTGCCATTTATTTCATAGCCAACGGCATATTTGCCCCTTTTGATAAGAGTTCATTCATTATCCTTGTTACCTTTTTCGCCAAACATAATTGATTTTCCTAAATGTTCTGGGAAAATGTTTTCCTTTCACAATGAATCTCCCTCGATAAAAAGTGTATTTTTATTTAGATTTTTTAAGACAG
>NZ_PSZO01000084.1 GCF_004335975.1 Mycoplasma marinum | reverse complement strand
ATACAAAATATAATATTTAATTATTTTCCCTTAATGGAAACTTCCAAGGTTCTTAAGTTAGATATAATTTAAATATGAAACAACCAAACAAAGACTACGCAATGGATATTAGAAGTAAGTTAAATTAACAGTCAACATTCTTTCTCCCAGACTTCCTAAATGCTGATTTGAACATTAAAATAATAACCAATAACTCTAGAGCCTTAAAGGATATTATTAATTAAAACGCATTAAATAATGGCATTAAATTTATAATAATATAACCAAAAAATCAAGGGAAATAAAAAAGGAGAAGACCTCCCTTTTTTACGCCGTTATCTAGTAACGCGCTTCACAAGAATATTATATACCGACCAAATACTTTAGAATTAACTACTGAAAGTAATTCTCTGGGCCGCACCTCTTGTAAACCATACACCTTCAAGATGTTAGTTAACTCTTCTTTAAGTGTTTTACTTTTTTGTTTTTCATAATAAAAACTCCTTTAACGTAATTTTACAATATAGGAGTTTGCACAAAATTTAAAGCATCACCATGAATGTTTCTTTTTATTTAATTAGAGGGAATAAATTATTCTTGCTTTATGCCCAACACTTTTAGAAAACCTTATTTTTTATCGTAATATTATTGATGTATTTTTAAGAAAATTTACATAAATTCATTAAAACTAAATCCTCGATTGAAATTTAAAGTGCAACACTTAGAGTTAAAATTTAAGTGAGGCACTTTTCATATGCAATTATTCAAAATAGGTAAATGAAAAGTCCCTACACGACTAAATGAGGAGACCATATGAATTATACAACTAAAAAACACTATAAACAAATTAACTTTGAAGAAAGAGTAAAAATAGAATACTTTTTAAATGAATGCTTAGAAAGTATTTCAAAAATAGCTAAGAGACTTAAAAGAGCAAAATCTACAATTAAACGAGAAATAGAAAGAAATTTGTTTAAGGGTAAGTATATTGCGCAAAAAGCTAATGATATTTATCTAAAACGCTTTATCACCAAGCACAAGTTACCCATTGAAAATTATCCAGAGTTTTCGAAGTTATTCCTAAAGTATTTT
>NZ_PSZO01000083.1 GCF_004335975.1 Mycoplasma marinum | reverse complement strand
GCAACAACTATTAAAGCACCAACTGATAAAGCTAGTGCAATTGCTTCAAGAATAAGTGATGTTGCTTCACTTAAAGATGAACTTGGAATTGATTTAACTTCTATTAATGGATCAACATTTGCAATTTCCGCTAAGTCCCTTCCAAAAAACATAATAAAAATTTCAATTTCTATGAATACTAATGATGCAAAAGTACCTGGTTCAAAAGCTATAGTTAAAAATATTCAGATACCATTAATTGCAGCAAAGAAATATGTTTTTAACCACACTTTATTTGCTACAAAAGACGAAGCTTTAAAGGCGCAAAAAGATGAACTTACAAAGAGGGTAGATTTAGAAATTTCTAAAAATTCAAATAAAGTTCTTGTTTATAAATTTAATGGAAAGGAATTTTTATCAAAAGAAGATTTAATTAAAGAGTATAAGAAAGTATTTAAAATAAATAAAATTTCCTTTAGAGATTTAAAAATAAAAGGTACAGAAACTGAAAAGAAATATATAGAAATAAAAAATAAAATTGATAACTCTAATAATAAAATTTTCTTAACTAACGGGAAACTTTTTACAACGATTGATGGAGCTATAAAAGAATATTACAAGCATTCAAATGGAGATGGTAGTGGAAAAACATTTGAGAAAAGATTGCATACTTCACATAACAACTTATTTGGTGGTAGTAATGCTATTTTAGGTTTAAATAAAAGTGCATTTAAAGGCTCTGGATCAAAAGATGGTAAGAAATATGTGACTGAAGAGAATACATTAAAAAAACTATTTGAATCATTTAAAAATGGAGATTTGTCAAGTATCTCTTCACTAAAAAATGCTATAGATCATTCAAATGAATTTTCAAAATATAAAGATGAGTTTTTAAAAGTTATTAAAGAATTTGAAAGATTCCAAAATGAAGATGGTGATGACTGATACTACTTTACTTTAAAAGCGGAGAATATGGATACAAATACAAAATTACCATCTGGGCATACTTTACAATCAGATTTATTTCTTTCTGATGCTAGAGAAGTTTCTAGTTGGAAAACATTCTGAGGTATTACAACAGGAATAGTATATAAAAAGAAA
>NZ_PSZO01000082.1 GCF_004335975.1 Mycoplasma marinum | reverse complement strand
AAACTTTTTTATCCTTATTTTTTATCAATTTAATAAAATATTCATTACATAAAGAAATGGTTGGAGAAATAAATACAACCCCACCTTTTAATTCTTCCGAATATTTAATTATTTGATAAGTTTTTCCAAAGGAAGTTGGAGCTGAAATTTTGATTAATTTGGCATCTTCCCTTATTTTTTTAGCCATTTCATGTCGTTTTTTCTCAATAAACTTGGGGTGAAGAGTTATACTGGCATTGTTATAAATGGCATTTAAATAATATTCTTCTTCTTCCAATAGATATTTTTTATGTAATTCTCATGTAGAGAGTAATTTGTATAATTTATCACCATCCTTTTTATTTGATGATAAAAGGAATGATTTTATAGCATTTATATTATTCATACTCCACCACTAGAGATCCGCCGTAACTTTCCAATGATTTCATCACTTTGGAATTAGCTTTAGAACTTGTAATGTCTTGGTTGGAACCTAAATTTAATAGCATTTCAGATTTATATATCGGTGTTTCTCTACCCTCTTTTATATTTTCCAAAATATCATTAATTTTAAAGATACAATCATCAATACTCAGCGTTTCTTTAAGTGCATAGGTTTCTCGATAAGTAACTATTGCCTTTTCTTTTGATGTTTGAAGTTTAGCAGTCCTCAACTTGTCTTCCACATTACCAAGTTCACTCTCTCTACCTTTTACGGGTTTTGTAATCGTTTTTACAGCACTTGAAACCAAAGTGCTTAAGCTTGACTTTTGTCTATATTTGGCTTCATAGAAATATATTCTTTCCCTTATAAACAAACCATCAAAACCATGCAATTTATTATGAACTCTCAACAAAGGAGAGAACCCAGAATTTTTAAAAAATTCAAACCCCAATATTTCATGCTTTTGATCAAATTTTATTTGATTTTTAACACTTTCATATGAATTAGGATTTTTGTATTTTGGCATCAAGAAAAACTCTTGTGGTGATTCTTTTTTAATTTTTATACTTTTTATAAGTATGTCTTTTTGCTCATCTTTTTTAGAATGCATAAAAAAATTATAACTCACTTTATTTTTTATTAAAAAAATACTCAAAATAAAAGCC
>NZ_PSZO01000081.1 GCF_004335975.1 Mycoplasma marinum | reverse complement strand
ATAGCAAAGCGGCTTAATGCATTGCTTTAAAAAAGCAACAGGAGAGATTTCTCTCGCGTGGGTTCGAATCTCACTCCACCGATATTTGTTAAAAAATACTCTAAAGGTATTTTTTTTCATATAAAAAAATAAAAAAACTCACTAAGTAAGTTTTACATATCTTTTCAAATGATTTTTGCTAATTTAGCAATTTCTTGTGTTCTTTCATCTATTAAGTTAGGCGTGAATTTAGTGTGTTCTTCTATTGGCTTAAGCACAATATCGTTGTATTCAAATCCTTGAAATAAATATAAGCTAGGAATTACATTATTCTTAGTGTATTTTTTTCACTTTTCAGAAAATGATAAATTACCTCACTCTGAATTTTTTCAATCAGGAGCAATAATTGAATTACCAATTAAATTACTTGTTCTTTTAATTTCTTCATCCAATATTTCATGTGCTGATTCTTCAACCCACTGTCTTAAATCATCTAATCAATGTTTTCCATATTTAACTGGCATAATATGTTCTCTCGACACTCTTTGGTAATAACCAACAAACTCATCATCTTTCGAATATTCAAACCCACCAAATCTTAGGAAGTTTTCAATCCTTAAAGACATGATTGAAGCTACCTTATTTTGTAATGAAGCATTGTTTAAAGATCTTTCAAATGCATCAATAGTAGAGATTGATAGCGAACCTTCATTGTTAGTCATCATTTCAAATAATTCACTAGGAGTTGTTAAATCATCTAATTGTCTTGTTACACTTGTGAACTTTTCAGAAAGAGATTGTCCACGGTAAGAAACAACTTGGAACCTAACTTCAAAAGTCTCAACAGCTCTTAAATATTCTCTTAATTTATTTATGGCTTTGATATTCTTTGTTATCAATGCTTTCTCATGTATCCTAACCATTTTCATAATCAATGGTGCGTAAACAGTTCTTCCTTCCAGTATTTTTAAGAAGTCTGAAATTGGATACATCATCGAATCTTTATTCGTAAATTTGGAAGCTTCAGTTACATTCTCAAATAAAGTTATATCATCCGATATTTTAGATACCAGTGATTTAAATTTCTTTAAAGAGTCATATTTTTCAGCATCAT
>NZ_PSZO01000009.1 GCF_004335975.1 Mycoplasma marinum | reverse complement strand
AGAGTTCAAAGATGTTTGGATAATAAAACACCATACGAATATTCTCGCATGATGTCCAACACTTTGAGTGTGTCTTAATTTTTTATCCTAATATAACTTTTTAAGGTCATGTTTTTTTTATTGAGCAAAGCGAAAAAGTGTAAATATTTTTCATTAAAACATTCCGATAACTTGGAAACCGCTCCAATTAAAATAAACTTTATGTTTTTAATTTTCAAAAGGAATATAATTATTTATGTATAAAGGAGAATAGAATGCAAAATATATTAAATGACTTAATTGTCTATAGAAGCAACATTCAATCTATGCATTGAAAAATGAAGGGCCCAGGTTTTTTAGCAATTCATAGACTAACAGATAAAATGTATTCACAAATTGATGAATTCATCGATCTTATTGCTGAAAAATTTATTCAAAGACATCTAGAAGTTGAAACAACACTAGCAAACGCCATTGCTAATTCATCTTTAAAAGAAACAAAAGGAATGACTATTCCTATTGATAAATGTATTGAAGACTTAGTTTCACAAGCAACAATTATTCTTGAAAAAGCTGAAAAAGAAGAATTACCTAAAGAACTTGGTGCAATGTATGTGATTGTTGATGAACTAAGAGATTACTTAGAAAAAACAATTTGATTATTGGAAAAAAGTATTTAAAACTTATAAAAAAACAAATAGCCAAACAAAGTTATATTAGAATAAATATTTAAGATGCAACTCGGAAGAGGTGTATTTTTTAATAACATAATTTTAAGAAAGTTACTAGTTTAATAAAAATTAGATAAAGTGATTTATTTGTTGCTGATTTTTTATACTTCTAAAGTGAGGAATAATTAACAGAAAAGGTTTTATTTTTTCACTATAATTTTTATACACAACCGAATATAAATTAAAAATGTACAAGGAATGACTCAGTCAACTGTCTTAGCAACCGTAAAGTCGGAAAACTTATTTTTAACTTATTTAAATAACTTTACTAAGGATGAAGTTGTTGATTTTCTATTGCATTTTTTAGTGTACGAGTCAACAACCAGTTTGTTGTGTATATTAAAAAGGAGAATATATTATGGCTAAGAATAATGAATACTATAATCAATCAGTTTCGCCTATTGAGTACTGTCAAAATGGTTATCAAGGCAAAATGAGATCTGTTAATTGGAATGTAATGAATGATGAAAAAGATTTAGAAGTTTGGACAAGGATTACTCAAAATTTTTGATTGCCAGAAAAAATGCCTGTTTCTAATGATTTAGTTTCATGAAATACAATGGATAAAAATTGGCAAGATTTAATTACTAAAACATTTACTGGACTAACTTTATTAGATACTATTCAAGCAACTGTTTGTGACACTGCACAAGTGGGTAACTCTCAAACAGATCATGAGCAAGTTATTTATACAAACTTTGCTTTTATGGTTGGTGTACATGCTCGTTCATACGGAACTATTTTTTTTACCTTATGCTCTTCTGAGCAAATTGAAGAAGCGCATGAATGAGTAATCAATAATAATTCATTACAAAAAAGAGCAAGGGCCTTGATGCCCTATTATATGGGAGATGATCCACTAAAATCTAAAGTTGCTGCAGCGCTTATGCCTGGGTTTTTACTTTATGGAGGATTTTATTTACCTTTCTATCTTTCTGCAAGAGGTAAATTACCTAATACGAGTGATATTATTAGACTTATTTTAAGGGATAAAGTTTTGCACAATTATTACAGTGGGTATAAATATCAAAAGAAAGTAGAAAAGCTTTCCAAAGAAAAACAAGAAGAGTACAAAAAATTTGTTTTTGATTTAACTTATAAACTTATTGAACTAGAAAAAGAGTATCTTAACGATTTATATGAAGGTTTTAATCTTGCAGAAGATGCAATTAAATTTAGTTTATATAATGCAGGAAAGTTTTTACAAAACCTTGGTTATGATTCTCCTTTTAGTGCTCAAGAAACGGAAATCAAACCTGAAGTATTTGCACAGCTTTCTTCAAATGCAACTGAGAATCATGACTTTTTCTCAGGTAATGGATCATCATATGTTATGGGCGTTTCAGAAGAAACAGATGATGAAGACTGGGAGTTTTAATATGGAAAAAGAATTCTTAAAAATAATGGAAAATATCCAAAGACCAAGTGGGGAAATTAAGGTAGTTTACTTTTCTTCTAAATCTAATAATACACATAGAATGATTCAAAAATTAGGTTTATCAAGTGAAAGGATACCTATTAATATCAATGAAAAAATTGATGTCAATCAGGACTATGTATTATTTTGTCCAACATATAGTGGAGGGCTAGACATAACCGAAGGTGCTGTTCCAAAACAAGTTATTCAATTTTTAAATAAAGAAAGCAATAGAATAAATTGCAAGGGTATAGTTGCATCGGGAAATACTAATTTTGGGAGTACTTTTGCACTAGCGGGACCAATTTTATCTCAAAAATTAAATGTCCCATATCTTTACAGTTTTGAATTGTTGGGTACAAAACAAGATGTGATTAGATTAAAGGAAATTTTAACTAAGTTTTGAAGAAAAGGAGATAAAAATGTGAAATAAAGAACAGCGTGAAGCTGAACAAGAATATCTAGCTTTGAATGCTCAAAGTAAATTAAATTTTGGAGGCAAAAGTAATTTTGGAAAAGATGTTGAAGCTGCAAAAGTTTATATGCAAAAACATGCTTTGCCACGAACAAAATATTTTAATTCTGTTGCTGAAAGAATTAAATATTTAATTGATAATGAATACTATGAAAAAGAAATTTTGGATATATACACAATCGAACAAATAGAAGAACTTACGAAATTGGCATTTTCATTCAATTTTCAATTTCCTAGTTTTATGGGAGCGCTTAAATTTTATAATGCATATTGTCTTAAGACGTTTGATAATTCCCAATATTTAGAAAGGTATGAAGATAGAATTGTTATGAATTCATTATTGCTTGCAGGAGGTGATTTTAATAGGTCTAAAAAAGTTGTAAAAGAATTAATGCTTGGAAGATTTCAACCAGCTACACCGACATTTTTAAATGCTGGTAAAAAACAACGTGGTGAATTCGTATCTTGTTATTTATTAAGGGTAGAAGATAATATGGAATCAATTGGTAGGGCGATTACATCTTCGTTACAGCTTTCAAAAAGAGGTGGTGGTGTCGCACTATCCTTGACTAATATTAGAGAATTTGGTTCTCCTATTAAAAAAATTGAAAATCAATCTACTGGTATTATTCCTGTTATGAAATTATTGGAGGATTCATTTTCTTATGCAAACCAGTTAGGGCAACGTCAAGGTGCTGGGGCTGTTTATTTAAATGCACACCATCCTGATATTTTGTCATTTCTTGATACAAAAAGAGAGAATGCTGATGAAAAAATAAGAATTAAATCTCTTTCTCTTGGAGTTGTTGTTCCTGATGTAACATTTGAATTAGCGAAAAATAATGAAGAAATGGCACTCTTTTCACCATATGATGTTGAGAGGGTTTACGGAAAACCACTTTCTGATATTTCTATTACCAAGGAATATAAGTCACTACTTAATAACCCTAAAATTAAGAAAACATTTATTAATGCAAGAAAATTGTTTCAATTAATAGCAGAATTGCACTTTGAATCAGGGTATCCTTATTTATTATTTGATGATACTGTTAATAATAACAACCCATATAAAGATAGAATTGTTATGTCTAATTTATGTTCTGAAATTGTACAACCTAATACACCAAGTGAATATAATGTTGATTTAAGTTATAAAAAAATAGGGGAAGATGTTTGCTGTAATTTAGGTTCTGTTAATATTCATAAAATGATGGAGTCTGGTCAAGAATTTGGTGATTCGGTTTTCCAATCTATTCTTTCATTGGATTATGTATCTTGAAATAGTAGTTTCGATTCTGTTCCTAGTCTTAAAAAAGGCAATAATGCAAACCATGCTGTAGGTCTTGGTGCAATGAATTTACATGGCTTTTTATCAGTTAATCATATTTTTTATGATTCCATTGAAGCGGTTGATTTTACAAGTGTATTTTTCTATACTTTGGCATATCATGCCTATAAAGCTTCCAATACTATGGCAAGGAAAAGGAAGTATACTTTCGATAATTTTAAGGGTTCAAAATATGAAGATGGTTCTTATTTTGATAAGTATACAAAAGTTGACAAAAACGAATGAAACCCAAAAACCAAAAAAATTATTGAATTATTTAAGAAGTACAATGTTGAAATACCTACACAACAACAATGAGTGGATCTTAAAGAACAAATTATGAAATATGGTTTAGCTAACTCACATCTAATGGCCGTTGCTCCAACGGGATCTATTTCTTATCTTTCTTCATGCACACCTAGTTTACAACCTGTTGTTTCATCGGTAGAAATAAGAAAAGAGGGGAAATTAGGCAGAGTATATTTTCCTTCATATAAAATTAATGACGAAAATAAGAAATTTTATGAAAAAGGAGCTTATGAAGTTGGACCAATGGCAATTATAGATATTGTTGCAGCGGCACAACAACACATTGATCAAGCTATTTCATTGACATTATTCATGACTGATAAAGCAACAACAAGGGATCTTAATAAAGCTTATATTTATGCATTCAAGAAAAAATGCTCATCCATTTACTATGTTAGAGTTAGACAAGAAGTACTTGAGGGTAGTGAGAGTATTGAGTGTAGTTCTTGTTTTATATAAAATTTATACTTTTAATTTTTAAACATTAAAACATAGAATATAAATTCTATGCTTATATATAAAGATGATTGAAATATCATTTGAAGTACTTATGAGAATATTTGCACTCAATCATTAGATTGGAAAGCAAATATTTTTTATTTATACCTTAAGCTTGATAAGCTAAATATTATAGAATCATTTTCTTTTTCATCGATCTTATAGATTTTTTTATATAGCGTATCGCTTATAAACTGAATTACATGAGCTCCAACTGTTGGTAATTCTTGTGGATCTCCAATACCTGAATCAGAACTTAAACCCTTAATGTGTACATTCTCATATTTTTCAATATTACTAAAGTCACTAGCCGTTATTGAAACAATCATTTGATTTTTTGTCTTACCCATACTTATCTTGCTGGCTCCAATTAATATATTTGGATTTCTGCCAGAAGTAGAAATGAAGATATGAACAGAATCTTTTTTTGGAAGTATAGCACCAGTATCAGAAGCAACATTATAGACTCTTGAAGGTATGTTGATTTTATTTAATTTTCTACTTAAGGTCATAGCAAGGATATGTGTAAACGCTTCTCCATAGATGTATACATTTTGTGTTTTCCAAATTTTATTAGCAACAAGCGATATTGCTTCTTTATTTAATATTTTTTCTGTCTCTTTCAACGAAGTTATTATTTCTGTAAGTTCAATAGATTGATTGGAATTTTTAGAAGCGGAAACCTCTTCTGACAGTACATATTGAAACTCTTTAAAACCATTCATATCTATCTTTTGGCAAAATCTAGTTAACGCCGCTGAGGAAACGTGTATTTTATTTGCTAATTGTGTGATACTTAAATTAGCTGTTTTTTCATTGAAATTGTTTAATATATATATTGCTATCTCTTTTTCTGAAGATGTGAAAAAATGTTTGTGTGAAAGTATTTTAGATTTAATCATACATAAATTATATATTTATTCTAAAAATATTTTCAAAAATACTTAAAATATTGAAAAAATTGAAAAAGAGCCTTAAAATAATATTGAGTCATAAGTTAAAAGCCAAAATGACTCATCAATATAAATTAATCCGAATACAATAAAAAGTGCAAAAGCACAAGTCAAAATAATAAGTTTGCGTATCCTAAGTGCGCTTACTTTTTTTATGTATTTTGTATTCTTTATAGACAAAAAAATCCCTTATTTAAATGTTATAATAATATACAAATGAACAAAATAATCACTCTAATGAACAACTTGAAAGTTATTGAACTATCTATTTTTTCATTTTTATATTTTATTTAAGAACTTTAGGGTTCTTATTTTTTGGATTTTTTAAAGAAAAGAGGTTATAAATGAGTAGAAGAAAAAGCATAGAAACAACTGAAAAAGATTTTGACGAAATTTCGTTTGATAAAAATCAAAAAGGCGAGGGTATGATTTTAGGTCCAAGAGATAGACCTAAATCAATTGGTATGTGAATCATACTTTCAATCCAACATTTATTTGCTATGTTTGGAGCAACTGTGCTTACGCCTTTATTAATTAATAGTATTGCAGGTGAAGTAGTTATCACTACGGATTTAGCTATATTTGCTTCTGGTGTAGGTACACTTATTTATATTTTATGCACCGTCGGTAAAGTTCCGATATATTTAGGTTCATCATTTGCATATATTGCTGCAATTGGCTCAATGTATAAAATTTATGGAACTTCAGCATTCTTTGGTTTACTTGGAGTTGGACTTGTATATGTTATTGTCGCACTAATCATTTACTTCTTCGGAATTAAATGAATTAAAAAATTATTAGCGCCAGTTGTAGTTGGTCCTATGATTATGATAATTGGTCTATCAGTTGCACCCGTTGCCATTAGCCAAATAGGTTTAACAGAAGAAAATGTTTCAAAAGGTTTAGTCGATTGATGAGGAGTTGTTGTTGGTGTTATAACCTCGATATCAGGTATGCTCATTGCTCTATTATGTAAAGGAAAGATGAAATTAGTTCCAATTCTTGGAGCAATAGTGGTTGGTTTTGTTGTCTCATTAATAATTTCATCATGACACTCAAGCATGATTCCTTATTCAAGTTTCAAAGGGCGTGAACTAAGTACTTATATTGGAGTTCCAAATTTTAAGAATGCTATAATTGCTGGTAAGCATGCTTCATTTGGAACAAGCAATGGTTGAAGTTTTTGACCATTTATCTTAATGATGCCAATCGCTTTTGTTACTATTGCTGAACATATTGGCGATCATACAGTGCTTGGTAAAATAACAAATAAAGACTATATTAATAATCCAGGATTACATAAAACACTTCTTGGCGATGGACTTGCCACAGCATTTGGAGGATTGGTTGGGGGACCAGCAAATACTTCATATGGAGAAAATACAACAGTTGTAGGTATGTCTAAAATAGCTTCAACATATGTTACAGGACTTGCAGCTATATTTGCAATATTACTTTCATTTATACAATTAGTTCCAAATACAATTGCTTTAATACCCAAACCTGTACTTGGTGGTGTTGGTGTATTGTTATTTGGATTCATTGCTGCCAATGGACTAAAAATACTTATCCAAGATAATGTTGACCTTGGTAATCTTAAAAATCTATTTGTTGTCCTTACAATGTTAATACTTGGTGTTGGCGGAGCAACATTGGGATTCTTCATCAAGGGAAGCGCAGTAATGCTTAAAGGTATGTCAATAGCGTTAATAGTTGGTATTATATTAAATCTTGCATTACCCGAACCAAGACCTATTAATCCAAATGTATTTGATAAGTTAACCAATTCTGGGAGAAAGAAAGATATAAAAAATATTAATAAGAATAAATTCAAAGATAAAAAATAAAACTTTTTAAATATCTAACAAGCCAAAAATAATGGCTTGTTTTATTTTATTGGATTAATTAATAATTTCAATTATATCAACATAAAATACACATTAATAGTATGTTTAATATGTTGTTTCTTATGTATTGTCTTTGTAAGAAACAAATAAGAAACAAGCAAGAAAAAAATGAAGATGTATAATAATTGTATTAATAAATGCCCACATTTTTTTAAGGCAATAAAAAAACATATAAGGAGATGGAAGAAATGAAATTCAAAGATAAAAAAGTATTAGAATGTATTCAAAGTTTAGGCTTAATCATTAAGAAAAGAACTTTGCATAAAAATGGGGATGTAACTTTAAAATACGGAAAAGAAACAAGATCATTAGCAGGAACTCAAAATCATGAAGCGCCAAGCTGATTTAAAACTTTTGAAGAAAAAATTGACCAACGTTGAAATGATCAAAAAAATGTTAATGAAAATATTCAAAGTGACCTTGTTGGTATAAAAAATACACCAACTATCAAAAAAGAATTGGAAAAATAGTTTGATGCTAGGCTTTGTATTGGTTAATAATTAAAATAATAATCATATTTTACTTTAATCATTCAAGCATTTTTTTTAGAGCTTTTGTTCTATGACTAATAGAGTTCTTAAATTCAGAAGGTAATTCATTTAGTGTATTTTGCTTCTCCTCGTTTCAAAAACCTAAATCATACCCAAATCCATGATTGGATGTTGGCTCAACTAATTTACCTAAGCACTCACCCCTGAATGTCTTTTGTGTTACGCCATCATAAAAGGCAATAGCAGCAACGTATCTACATTCATTTGATTTATTACCCAGCCTTTTTATTAGTTCATTAACTTTGACTTCGTAATTTTTGTGTTCCATTCATCTTTTTGAATAAACGCCTGGGAAACCATTTAAATTATCGACTTCTAGACCCGAATCTTCAGAAATTACGGGAATCTTTAATAGGTCGTAATAAAATTTTGCTTTTTGAAGAGCATTTTCCTCGAATGTTTTTCCATTTTCTGGTGATTCATCATCTATATTCAAATCAGCAAGTGTAACAAGTTTAAGTCCCATTTTGGGTAAAATTTGTCTATATTCTTTAATTTTATTTTTATTTTGTGTAGCTATTAATATTTTTTTCATATTAACATTATAAACCCCTAATTATTTTTTTGAAAGTAAGAGTAATAATGTGGTTATAATATAAAAGCATATTTTAATGGAGGTTTAAATGGAACAAAAAAACAGGAAACCTATAAGTAAAATTATAAGGCCAATAGCACTAGGTTCTCTAGCGGCTACGGGTATTGTTATATCAACAGTTTCCGCAATTAAATTCCAAAATACAGAAGAAGTTAAAATTATTAATTTAGAAAATTCTTCCCATATACAAACATTAAATTTTAATGATAAATTGTTAAAGGTTTCTAATAAAAATGTTAATCCATCAGAAAAAATAAAGTATATTAATGAAGCGGCATTTTTAATTTCAGTTACTTTAAAAGATCTTGAAGAAAGCTGGAATAAAGATTATAAATATCCTATTATTCAAATGAGCAATGGAGATATTATTAGTGGTGGCTCTAAGATGAAATTAAATAAAGAAAAAGTAGAAATGGCTGCAAAAGAAGTTAAAATTTTTGAACAAAGCCATGACAAAATTAATTTTGTATTCAAGTCAGAATTTTTTAGGGCGATACTTGCAAAAATAAATAAATTTATAAAGCAACATAATTTTAAATAATCACTAACTATGTTGGTAGTTTTTTTATATAAAAAAATATCCCAAGGGATAAATTATTTAGTGTTCTTTATTTTTTTATTTCAATAACTTTTTGAGTCATTAAGTAGTAAGCAAGTAAAAGATTTAAGCCAATTGCAATAACCATCCCTAAAATTGTAAGTGCAATCATTGTTCCAGAATTAATTGTTTCGTAATCTGCCTTTGAAAGAGCAATTAGTATTGTTATAAATGAAGCGGAAACAAGTCCCAATGAGAATGCAACAAAACCATCTTTTCAACGTTGTAATATGAAAGATGTCGTAAATATAGAAGTTATAATACCACATAAGATTGCTATTCCAAGTATTGCAAATACTGGCAATGCTTCTTTTATTTCTCCATGCATTGCATTTGAAATTGTATGTGTTATATCGGAATATACATTAAATAAATATAATACCAAACTACCTGAAATACCTGGTATCAACATTGCAAATCCAGCACAGAAACCAGCAGTCAATAATAATATCGCTGTTTTAGCGCTTATTTTCAATGAAGATGCCTTACTTGTAACCATTGTTACCCCTCCATTTGTGGAGTCAAAAGCAAATCTAACTATCAGCCCAATTGCAATCATTATTGCAAATCCCAATAAAACTAAAGAGACATATTTAACGCTAAATTTGTTTTTCTCTTTAGGGCTTGTTTTTTCTTCATAAATTTTTGGTTTATTAACTAATATAAATAAAGGGATACTTAATAACGCGAATGTTGCAAATGCAAAAACAGCAACTACCCCATAACCATGCTTGCTTACTTGATTCATTACAACCATAAAAGCTAATAATGTACCTACTCACATAATCATAAATGGTAATACATACATTAGGTGTTTCACTCTAGTTTTTCCTTCTTGTGGTTTAAAAATACCTTTAAAATTCATTATTAATTTATCATAAAAATTAAGTAAAGAAAGTGTTGTTCCACCTGAGAAACCTGGCGTACCATCACTAAGCCCCATTAGAACTCCGTAAGCCATCCTCTTTGGTACAGATTCTTCATTTTTTTGTTCGTCTATTTTTTTATTTTGTTTTTCCATAGATTTATTTTCTCATATTTTCATTTTTTTAACAAATATGGGGGTATGTTATTTAAAATAAAATCTTTTTACTATAATTTAAATAACATGAAAAATACTAAACAAGAAATAAGAAATATAATAAAAAATAGAAGATCCAAGTTATTGCCAAAAGAAGTGATTAAAAAAAGTGAGGCGATTATCAATAAAGTTAAAACAAAAATACTTGATGGTAATTTTGAAATAATATCTGTATATTATTCAACTGAAAATGAAGTACAAACGCAAGAATTAATAAAGTGATTATTTTCAATTGGTAAGAGGGTTGTAATTCCATTTATGGATTCTGATCATAATATGGAAATGAAAGAAATAGATTCTTTTGATTTTAAAAGGGAAGTATTTCTTGGTATCATACAACCAATACAGGAATATAAAAGTATTGATATCAAGAAAATAGATTTAACCATAACACCTTGCTTGGGATTCGATAAAAAACATAATAGATTAGGTTATGGTCTTGGTTGCTATGATAAAATGCTAAGAGAAACCAATTCTATGAGTTGATTATTAGCTTTTGATGTTCAAGAATTTGGTGAAATACCAACGGAAGAGTGCGATGAAGAAATTGATATTATTTTTACTGAAACCAGATAAACTGGTTTTTATTTTTTCTTTTATTTGCGAGTGTTTTTAAGGTGTATAGATTGTTATAATTACCTTATGATAAATCACGAACTTGAAAGAGCAATTGTTGCTTCTATGATTAGTAGATATGCAACATATATACAAGAAATTACATATTGATTTCATGAAGGTGTTGGGGTAATCCATGAAATTCAAGATGTAACTGAAGTTGACCAATCCGATGATATACCATTGGATGAAATTTTCTTGAGACAAATAGAGTTAACAATTCAAGTTTCTGAAAAAGATTATGTCAATAACCCAGAGCAACTTCTTGAAAATATAGAAAATAAAAAACTAGCTCTTTCGCATCATACAAAATGTGGTTTATTAAAATATGCCTTTATTAAACCTGAGATTGAAGTTGTTTCAGAAACTGAAAATTTACTTAAGATTTCAGGGAAGATACCTAAAGATTGAAAAAAATTAGACACACACTTCAATGATTATATTTTATATAAATCTGACGTTAATAAATATTTTGAAGTTGAGACACTAAAGAACATTGCTAAAGGAATTACAAGTGGTTCAATTGTTAATTCGCAAGTGTTGGAAATTCTTTTGGGTAGAAAAGAAATGCCTGAAATTTATATTGAAAAAGAGGTTGAATCAAAATATATTCATGATCTTGATGATTCAAAACAACTCATATTTAAGGCAGCAACTTCCCACAATGATGTTTTATTAGTGAAGGGGCCACCAGGAACTGGTAAAACAAGGACTATAACTCAATTAATAAAGCATTTCGTATACGAAAAAGATGAGAGAGTAATTTTAGCTTCAAGGACTCATGCGGCACTTAACAACGTTATTAGTAACTTATCACACACACCGTCATCAAATAATTACACAGGAATGATTTTGGAAAAATCTTCCTATGGTGACAATAATAAAGAGTATTCAGATAAAGATGCTTTACTTGTAAGAAATATAAGGGAAAGACTTAAAAAATATATTCCTGAAAAAGGAGTTATGTCTCATCTTTTAAAAAGAGAGTTTGGTCCAAAAGCAGGACCAAAGAGATTTTTATCTACACCAATGGGGTTCTCTCACCCTTCGTTATTTGCTGGGACAATTACAAGTGCTAAATTAGAAAAGAAACTTGAAAAAGGTTATAAGTTTGATGAGTCTATTTTAATAATGGATGAGGTTTCAAAATCTACTATTGTTGATGTTTTAAGGTATGCTCTTTATGCTAAAAAAATAATACTTGTTGGGGATGATATGCAACTTGCACCAATTAGAATTAAAAAATCTATTTATATGCCTTTTTACGAACAATTAACAAAGAAGGAACAAGGAATATTTGATCAATTATTCTTTGATTCTGTATTTGAAAGATTATATTCAAAGGATCAAAATAAATTAATGTTTACTACAACATATCGTTCACCACAATACATCTTGAATCTTTATAACATTGCCTATGAAAACAAAATAGAATCAAAGGTAGAAACAGTAAAACCAATTGAATTTAGAAATTCCAAGAGAGAGATGAAACTTGTAAATATGTATAGGAAAGCCAATCTAATTTTATTGGACCATGACGGAACTCATGAAATAGACCCTTCTCTATCGATGATGTCAAAAATTAATGTGCAGGAAATGGCAATTTTAATGGATCAATTAAGCTTTATTTCTAGAAATGTTAAACACTCATCTGAGTTGGATATTATGGTAATGTTTGTTTATCAAGATCAATTCAAACATTTTTTCAGAAAGTTTAATTCAAAGATAAAATATTGAGAGAAGAAATTTAATTCTTTTGTATGTGGTACTATAGATCAATTGCAAGGTTTAGAAGCGGATATTGTATTTTTGAATACAACTTATGCTGGTATAAATCGAAAACTTCCAAATAACCACAGATTTAAAACACAACTTCAAGATATTAAAAGATTGAATGTTGCTCTTTCTAGAACAAAACAGAAACTAATTATGATTGCTAATGTAAATGCTTACAGGCATGCACCTATTTTCAATGATAATAAAAGAATGAAATATACATTTGATGATATTTTTAATAAGTTTGATGTGAAAGGAAATCTATAATGAATACATATAAAACGATACCCTTTCATATATTGCTTATAAGATCTTTAGCAAAAGACTTTGAGGCTAGAAAAATAGATTGAAGAGAATTATATGATATTCTTTTTGTCGAAGGAACAGATATTTACAGAGAATTTGTTGTAACCCTCATCAACGCAGGTATTTCTCTTGATTCCAACGTTAATTACAAGGATTCAATTGAAAATACTCAACATGCAGTTGTAATTTTTGAAGAGGATGAAGAGAGAAGGGTGCTTACTAACCTTAAATATCGCGAGGATTTTAAAATACCTAAAACAGTAACTGTTAATGTTCTTTTGGGTAGGTTGGGATATACAATTGTTAAAGAACCAAAAAAAGTAAAAATAAATAAATAATAATGCAATGCTTGTCATTGTTTTATTATGCTCAAATATACCGCAGTTCTAACAACCGCAATCCTTTTTATAATATTTGTTCCCTGTCTAAATTAAAGTTAGATTTTATAAAAAGTATTTAAAAAAGCAACACAATAAATATTGTGTTGCGTCTATGCTGTGTGTGTTAATTAAACTGATTTTTTAAGTGCTTCTTTTCTAAGTTCAGCATGTTCTTCTTTTGTGATTTTTCCTTCATTCAATAAAGTATCAATTTTTTCTAGAATTTCAACAATATCTTCTTTTTTCAATTCTTTATTTGAAAAATCTTGGTTCTGAATAGAAATGGTTTGATTACTATTGCTAGTTTTAATTGCGTAAATAATTGCAGCAATAAGTCCACCTCACAAGAAAAGGTGTAAAAGTAATTTTCCCACATTCATTTCTTGGTCCTTTGTTGTTGCAGCTGCAACAATTCCTCAAATCCCTATCCCTAATCCTAAAAGTGCTATTATAATAATTACTACTATCATTTTGATTCCTCGTTTCTTTAATATATTAATTATACAATTTGTACAACCTCTTTTCACTATTTTATCTTTTATTAACTATTTTTAAAATAAATGTAAAGTTTTAACATTTTATTTGACGATGTTATCTGATAATAATATTTTTTGAACATCATATCACTCATCATTTATTTGGATCCTTAGAGTACCTATTGTTTTATTATTTTTATCTGTTTGTTTAATTACTCTAAAAGGAATTTTGTTGATTGTTCCTTCAACTTTATTTCCTTTTCTTATATTTGTTTTCTTAGAAACAAGCATTGTGTTTCTTCTTGATCTTATTCCCCCTAATGATCTTGGATAAACATGGTCAACTGTAGTCGGACCTTTATTCCCGAAACAGTCTTTATTTTCTTTAAAATCTCAACTTTTTATTTTCATATTAATTTAATTTTAATCTATATATAATTTAAATAACTAATAAGTTTTAAAAAAGGGGAATATATGAAAAAAATAAATTGATTTTCTAGGTTGTTCATGAGTTGAAGTTCTTTAGAAGAATATATGAAACAAGACGGAAGCAATAAAGAAGAAGTTACAAATTTAGAAAAAGAGCTAATAACAGTTAAGGCCAATGCAGAATCAAAAACTGCTATATTAGCCGATCAAAAAGAGACAATTTTGGATCTTAGAACAAGATTGAATAATAATGAAAACAAAAGGAATGAGTTAGCTCAAGTGATTAACAAGATTGAAGCGAAATTATCTTCAAAGTCTGATGAAGTTTTAGAAAAGGATTTAAGACTTGAAAGACAAAATGAGCAGATTTCATCATTGAAATCACAAATTCTAGAAAGAAAAAATGATTTAGAGGCTTTAAAAGTTGAAATTAACGATAAACTTACTCCTTTGAATAAGATTGAAAAGACTTTCTTTGGTAAAACAGGTAATAAAGGTAAGGGTGAATTGGGCGAAATGCAACTTAAGACACTTCTTCAAAAATCAGGTCTTGATGAAAATATATGGCAAGAAAATCTTGTTGTAGGTAAAAATAATGTTGAATTTGCTATTCAATCTGGAAATGATGATGGTAAATGAATTCCTATTGATTCAAAAGTTCTTGATGCGGAATATGATGAAGATAGCAAATTAATTGTAGATGAAAAGTATAAGAAACGTGTTCTTGCACAAGTTAAATCTATTACAAAATATCTTGGTAAATCTAATACAGCTGAATATGGATTGCTAGTTTTACAAAGCGATTCAATATATATGACACTTTATAATGAGTTCCCATCTTTCTTTAAAGAGGTTATTGAAGAACATAAGGTTTATATTACATCACCTTCCTCATTTGTTCAAATTACATGATCCATTGCAAACATCATTAAGATTTATGAAAGAGTTCATAAGGATAAACTAATATATGATGAAATGATTAGTGTTCTTGAGAGTATTACAAAATTCTCAAATAAAATGGCTGAAACTCATAAAGCCTTTAATATCGCAATGACAACTCACTACCCTACAATTCAGAAGAAACAAGAAAAGTTGGTTAGAAAATTAGAAAAAGAAGGGAAAATAAAAGAACTACCCGTTCTTAATTAATTATGGCAAAACACAAAACAGTTAGATGTAAAATAGAAACTACTAATAAATTTAATAATCAAATAATTATGACCTGTGGAAAAAGATTTTTAAATGGTAGAGGCAAGGGTGCAACAACCACTACAAAAACAAGACAAATGAAAGAGGTTAATCAACACATTATGTCTTGTGTTGATAATGAAATATTTTAGAATGCTTAAAAGCATTTTTTTATTTTAATTAATATAAAAAAATCTGGCACTAACCAGATTACTTAACTATAACTTCTTTGTCTTCTAAAAACTTGAAAGCGTCATAGGCCATTTGACGCGCTCCTTCATTTCAGAACTCAATTTCTTCTAACTCTTCTTTTGTAGCTCATTGTGCTTCTAAAGTTTTGTTTTCACCTGGTTTGAAGATTTGATTTTTCTTTAATCTACAAACAAAACCAATTGTAAAGGCATTAACTTTATCATGGTTTTCATATTGAATATGTCAGTTAGAAATTATTCCAAACATGTCCATTTTCTCAATCTCTAAGTTTGTTTCTTCACGAAGTGTTCTATGTGCTGTTTCAATAATGCTTTCATTATATTTAACACCACCACCAAAAAGACCTCATTTTTTAGAACCAGCTCTTTTTTGTAACAAAATTTTATTTGTTATACTAGGAACCACAACTGCAGTTGGGACCATAATTTCATCGTGACTTTTTAATTTTTGTCTCATTTTTAATGCGTACTTATCTTTATCCATTTTTACTCCCTTTTCTCATCTATTTAATGTATCTCTCTCGTATATACACAAATAGGTGTTATCTTATAAACAATCTTTAATACATAAAATTTTGGCAATAATTCATTTCAAAATCAATTTTGCTTTTATTAGTAAATAACAAAAAAAGTATAACATTTTTTAAATGATTATATAAAATAACTTGATAAACCCTGATCCAACTACAAAACCACTTGTTTTTATATATTTTCAAGTTTAGTATTATTGATGTTTAAAAATATAATATTTGGAAGCATCATTATAATTATCTCTCTTAATCAATATTATTCACAATATTCACTTATTTAAGGTTATTCTTCAAATTACCCAATGGTAATATAAGATATTTAAATCTAACATCATAAATTTCAATTTTTTAGAATGTATAATTTTATTGATAGATTCAAATATATATTAGGAGGTGGATTTATGATTAAACAAATGCCAAATATCGCTTTGGGAACATGAACAATTGAAGAGCCTGAGATTATTGAGGGAATTGTAACTGCTGCATTAAAAAATGGGTACAAGCATATAGATACGGCGCAAGCTTATTCAAATGAGAGGGCAATTGGGGATGCTCTAAAAAAATTAGATATACCAAGAGAGGAATATTGATTAACATCAAAAATACATCCCCTTAATTATAGGAATCATGCTTCGCATTCCATTAAAGTTTCATTAGAGAAATTACAAACAGGATATTTAGATGCAATGTTGCTACATGCTTCTGATTCTAGAAAATCAAATGAAATTGCTTATAAAGAAATGCTTGTTGCAAGAGAACAAGGTCTAATTAAGAATATTGGAGTTTCTAACTTTGGTATTAAGCAACTAGAAGCATTAAAAGAGGATGTTGGGGAGTATCCAAAATACAATCAAATTGCTTCTTCTGTTAAGGTAAGAACAATAGAACTCGAAACATTCTGCAAGAAAAATAATATTGAGTTAATGGGTTATTCAAGCATTAGACCTTACTTTAATAACCAAGGATATCCTCTTAAAGATGAAGAAAGAAAAATAATTGATGAATTGGCTGCTAAATACAATGTTGGACCTGCACTTATATTACTTTCATATGTAAGTCAAAATGGCTATGTAATTCTACCGCAATCTACTAAACCTGCAAGAGTCATACAAAACTTCGGAGTTACTAATATTAAGCTAACTGATGAAGAAATGAATATTCTTAATGATATGGTTGAGTATGGTGATAAGCAAGCTTTAGAAGAATATACTCGTGGTGAAGATGAGGGGATGTTTGAAGCAAAAAGATACGAAAAAGGTTTTGGACTTTCGGATTAATAAAAATAAGGAATTGAGCCCAGAGGCTCGTTCTTTTTTATTAACTTAATTGAAATGATAAGATTCATACATTTATAAATTTAAGGTAATATTTATGCTTTAAAGAAAATGTAAAGGGAAAGTATTTTCTTATTATTTTGTAATGTTTATGCTTGAATTGTAGGTATTTATTATATTTTAATAAACAAAAAATAAAGAGCTAACCCTTTATTTTTCTAAGGTGGTTAACTCTTTGATTGTTTTTAATCATAAACACTTTATTAAACGTTTATTAATAGCTATTGAAAATTTTATTTATCAGGTCTTTCCTTTGATTTTCGTATTCACTTTGTGAAATAACACCCGCTTCTTTTAATTCATGTAATTTATCAATTTTAAGTTTTAAAGAATTGATTGATCCTTCGTTACCATTATAAGAAGTACTTTTATAGGATGTGGTTTTATAAGACGTATTACTATACTCATTAGTTATTTCTTTTATTGGTGTTTTTTTAGAAGCTTTAATTTCATTAGAGATATTCTCTGTATTTTCCTCATAGTTTTTAATTGCGGTTTTTGTTGCTAATGCTAATGGTATTCCCAATAAATTAATTTTTGAAGAAAGTTTTAGTTTTTTTAAATCCGCTCTATTAGTTTCTAAGAAACCATCTCGGTTTGCCAAAGAACTCGAATGTGCCATTGTGATAATTCATTTAATTAAAATTACTAATCCACACAAACCTATCTCTATCAATGAAAAAAATCTAGAATAATTTTCTTCATTGTAAGCAATTTC
The DNA here is from genome assembly GCF_004335975.1 of Mycoplasma marinum. Taxonomy (GTDB): domain Bacteria; phylum Bacillota_I; class Bacilli_A; order Mycoplasmatales; family Metamycoplasmataceae; genus Mycoplasma_K; species Mycoplasma_K marinum. Next base: position 16,295 of record NZ_PSZO01000009.1, on the reverse strand, counting down.
TTTTATTGGAGTTTCATATCAAATAACAGCCAGTAACAACAATACTATTATTCATGTCACAAATGTATATGATGAACCATGCAACTTCTTCAATGACTTGTAATAAGGTGAATGCATTTCCCTCTTTGGATCAAGACTTGATATTGAAAGCGTGTTTTTATTTGACATTCTAACAGTGGCACCAGCTATTATTAATCCCACAAAACCAATAAGAATTAAAATAATTGTAATTATTAACAATGGATTTAAATGATTAAAATAAATTCAGCTTAAGGGAGAGAAACCTTTATCTATAACTAATAATGTAAAAAATGAAGGCAACAACATTGATCCCCAAAGGAATAGATGACACATTGTCAATGACACATGCCCGCCAAAAGCCTTTGTTAAACGAGAAAAACTTATTAATCCCAATATTGAAAAAATAATTATTAAAATAGATATAATGGAAAGTGAAGCTTGTCAATAACCTATTCCAAAACCATCGAATCTACTATATAAGACTAAAAATACTGTAATTAAAATTGATACTAATGTATATGCTATTGTTTTTGATTTGTAATTTTTATATTTTTTTATTTGATTTTTATTCATTTGTGCCGCCTTTTTATTAAGTTAATTATAATCTATTTTAGTATTTTCTTTAACTTTCACTATTCACAGTTGCTGCATAAAAGTATTGATAATTCAATAGCTAAACACGGTTTTTATTTTTAATAAAAAAAATGCCCGAAGGCTATCACTATAAAAATGCTTAATATTCAATTAAAGCGAATTTTTCAAAGTTAATTTTTATTTCATCACCAGGATTAACATAGTATGCTATTTCTTTTTTAAGATCCACAAGAATGGATTTTTTATTAATTTTTAAGTTTTTTTTATCTTCAAAAATAGATACTGAATAATTGCTAATCTTATATTTTTTATAAAGTTTCTCAGAGGAGCTTACTTTTCAATCCAGTTCTTTTGCAGAAATTATTGATTTCTCTATATGTAATTCTCTTGGCTTACCATTTTCTAACCTATCATAATCATAAAATCTATAAGTTGTATCTGAAGGTTGTTGAACCTCTAGAACTTTTGATTTTTTACCTATACCATGGACTAAGCCTGCAGGCACATTTATAAAATCTCCTTGTAAAGGCGTATAAGTTTTTAGAAGTTTTAAAAAATCTTTGTTTTCTAAAGCTGTCTTTATTTCGGATTTGTTTATAGTTGAAATACCAACAATAAATTTCGATTCTTGTGTTGCTTCTAAAATATATCAGCATTCAGATTTACCATTTTTTTGATTCTCTAGTTTTTTTGCCAAAATATCATCAGGATGTACTTGAACAGATAAAGGTTTGTTTGCTTTTATTATTTTAACAAGTGGACCTTTGTAAGTCTTTTCACCATTTTCTAAATGAGTATAATTATTTTCAAGGGGCGAGTGCAACCATAGTTCATATCCCCATATTTTATTATGTCTAATTGGTGTTATTTTTTTCATTGAATTTTAAATAATGTCATTAATATGAAGATAAACCACAATATTATTGAATTATTTCCTCTCTTTATTTTTAGTGTTATTAACATGCATTTTTGTTTTCTTTTATAAGACACTTCAAAACTAAGCACACATTAAATAATATGTCTATTTTTTTTATTGCTATTTTAAAACATTATCTTTATATTTTCTTTTTGAAATTAGCTGTATAACTTTTCAATTATCACACTTTAAAAATGTTTTTTATTTTTTTAAAATATAATAAAAATATTTTTAAAGTGTATAATTTTTTCATGCTAAAAGAGAGAATGAGTATTAAAAAAGCTGATTTTACATTAACCGATAAAAAAATTTATGAATTTATAAACGATAAAAATAACTCAAAAGAATTTTTGAAAAGCATTACACAAATTTCTGCCAAAATAGGTGTTTCAAATGCAGCCATAACAAGATTTTGCCAAAAGATACAATATAGTGGTTGAAAAGAACTTCAAAATAAATTAAGATATGAAATTGACCAAACTATTTCTAAATATGATGGAGTTTCTGAAGTCGTTCACCAAATTATTTATTCATTAAGTAGAACCGATAAAAATATCAATAAAGATGCAATAAATGTTGTTGCCAAGAAAATTTTAAGTTCAGACTCTATATTTATTTATGGAGAGGCGTTCACAAAGATACAAGCCCAAGCATTTAGGTTAAAGTTAAATAAAATCAATATAAGCGCACAAGATTTCGAAGTTGCTGGCGAAACTGGTTTTATATTGCCAAAGAAAAATTCAGTTCACATATTCATTTCTATGTCTGGTATGAATCCTAATATTAAAGGAGCCATTAATAAACTTACAACTATAAATGTTCCAAATCAGTCAATATATACAATTGGATCTACACCTAATTCTAATGTTATGGATTTAATAAATGAACATATTGGAGGCGAGTTTATTCAAACAAATTCACAAGATCCGTATGAGTTGCCTTCTATGGCATGGTACATAACTCAATTTATTTTAGATAGAATTTTCGATAGAGTATACGAAAATAATAGCGAGTGAAATAAGAAACTTATTCAAAAATTCGCAAAGGTTAAAAGTAAATAATAAGATATATGTTATTAATAAAAATAAGGAATAAATTTTAACTCCATTGATTTGATGGTTGTTAAATTTATTCTTCTTTTTTTAAATAAACATCTTTTAAAAATATTTTCAAAGATGTTTGAAATAATTTGAAAATAAAGTGACATCATATAATTTATCCAGTAGTTGTTCTAAAAGCAGTCTACGCATTATTAGAAAGAAAAAAATGAAAAAAAATGTATTAATACTTGAGACAAATCAAAAAATGTCCAAGGAAGAAAAAAGAAAATTTGCCTTTTGGCGTAATTGAAATTTTGTTTTTATGCTATTAGCATACACAATGTTTTATTTCGTTAAATACGCATATAAAAAGGAGTATGGAGATAATGCCTCAATTAGTGCTAGTGACTTTGGTACAATGGCAATGGTTTTCAATATTTCTTATGGAGTATCGAAATTTTTATCAGGTAATATAGCTGATAGAAGTAACGCCAGATATTTCATGTGTATTGGATTATTTATGACATCGATAATAAACTTATTCTCTGGTGCATATGATAATATTATATTCATTACAATCATGCTTGCATTCGTAGCATGATTCCAAGGGTTTGGATACCCTCCTATATCACGTATGTTCGCTGCGTGATTCACTAAAAAAGAACGTGGAACAAGAATGGGTGTGTGATCAATATCTCATAATATTGGTGGTGGATTAGCACCATTCTTAGTAATTCCAATTGCCTTTATTCCAAATGATGCAATTGGACATATGTTTGTCCCATCAATAATTGGTATTGTTGGAGCTGTAATTTGTTTCTTTGCATTAAAAGAAAAACCTTCAGTTGTTAATTTACCTCGTGTTGAAAAATATCTTGATGTTCAAATTGAAGATGTTGATATTAAAGATCAAGGTGTTAAATCATCATTTAAAAACAATGTAATGACAGTTATTAAAAACAAGTGATTATGAGTATTTGTTGGTGGATATTTAGCAATGATGGTATTTAGATTAGGTGTTGGTGACTTTATGTTTAAATACATTAAAGATCATCATCACTTGGGAGATAAAAAAACTTCAGGTTCAGCAGGTAAAGTTGCATTTATGCTATTTGAATTTATAGGTATTCCTGCATCTATATTTGCTGGTTGATTTACTGATATAATGGTCAGAAAAGGAAGAGGGAGATTTGGAGTTTTATTAGGTGCAACCTTAGTTTCATTGGTTGGGCTTGGAATTCTTTGAGGGGCTCCAATTGGTAATAAGGCTGTAATTTTTACAGGTATTATAATTACATCATTTAGTGTTTGAATGGTTATAAGTATGGGTGGTCCAATTGTTATGGACCTTTCGCCAAAACGTGCTGTTGCAACATCTGTTGGGTTCAAAGGTATAACAACTTATGTTGGTGCCTCTATTATTGGTGATAAAATTTCTGGTGTCATCATAAGTAGTCATGGTTGAAATGCTTACTTTGGGTTTATTTTAGCTATTGGTATACTTGGTGGATTTGCTTTCTTAGCATTACGTATATGAAAACCACAACCAAAAGAAGATGGTAAATATAAGGAAGAATATGACGAGCTTAAAGAACAAGAAACTAATTAATGAAAAGCAATTCTTAAGATTAAAAGAAGACTATGAAGAATCTTTAATTGAAAAAAGAAAGGATTTCATTAGTATTAATATGAAAAAAAATATAAAAATAGATAGAGTTGATGCATTTGATAAAATAAAGCAATTTATTTTTAGCAACATTTCAACAGATGATATTTTTGTTGGATTAGTAATTATAAAAAACGATAATAAAGCCTTCATTACTAAATATGAAGAAAACAAAAAAATAACTTATGTTGTTAAGTTTGGAAGGCAACACGTTGAATTTATATTTGATATTTTTGAATATGATGAAAAATTACAAATAGAAATTACAAAGAATTTTATTCACGAAAAACCATTAACACTTTGAAGTAAGATGCTAGTTAAAAATCAAGCTAAAAGTGAAATGGAATCTATATTTAAATTTATAAATAAAATTAATAAAAGAAAAAGTTAAACATATTAACTTATCTATCCCTTAATAACATAAGGGATTTTTTTATTATGATTAATTCAAAGGTATTGATTTTTGAAATTAAAACTTATTTTATAAGTATTTTATTATTTAAAAGATTAACCTTAAAAAACTTTGAAAATTATAAAAAAATAAGCTGTATATTAAATTGTATATAGGCAGATTAAACTTTAAATTTGTTTTTTTAGCATAATCTTATACAATACATAATTTATTGCATTTGTTTTGTAAAAGATGCTTTATTATAAGTCTATTATTTTAATCTAAATTGAATTGGTTTTCCTTCTCTAATTTGGAAAAGTGTAGAGTCTCTAATTTCTTTTAACACTCTACTACTTACTGTTGGAGAATAATCTGGATAACGTTTTTTAAATTCATTTATGTCATATCACTTGCCATCCGCTCCCCTTAAGCACAAAAGATCTATTAAGAATAAACGCAAATGTCTTGAAGCTTTTTTTGGCATTTCATTTGTCATGTCTTTCATTTTAATGTAAGCAGTTGTATGGTCAATAAAAATTTCATATAAATTACCAACAAAGAAAGTTAAATCTATATTTGATTTTTGTTTTTTGGCTTTTGTTATTTTTCTAAAAGTTGTATCTAACTTCTCTTTGAATGCATAAATAGATTCCGACAAGAAAATTAACTTTCAAAATTCATCCCTTGAGTGATTTATTAAAACTCATAAGTGCAAGATTCTTCCCATACGTCCATTGTAGTCATAATAAGGGTGTATATTTTCAAAAATGTAGTGTGAAATAATAGCCTTTGTTTGTATTTTATCTTCCAATGCACCTGAGTCAATAAAAGCGATTAGTTCCTTGATTTTAGTTGAAATGATTGAACTAGGCACACCTTTATCTTGACCAATTGTTACGTCTCCTTCTCTATATAATTTTCCAAATTCAATTACATCACTCAAATCAGCTGTTAGCATTCCGTATAATGTGTGGATATTTCTTTCTGTAATTTCTTTATTGCTAGTTATGAATGATAAAGCATCATAGTAATTAGAAATAAGTTTAGTTAGTTCATCTTTTTTTAATTTATTACCGCTTAGCTTATTTTTAATTACTTGTTCAACAATTTTCCTTGAAGAGTTGACCCCTTCAGCTCTTAATGAAGAATTTATTTCTGAAACTACATACCCTTGTTTTAAGTATTCAGAAACACCGCCTTCTCTAAAATGCAAGGCCTTATCTATTAATTCATTAAATTTATTCTCTAGAGGTTCTATAGCATTAATAAATAATAAAAATGGAGTCCCTTCTTGATTTGTTAGATTGGTTTCAATTGGTTCTTCCTTGTAGTGAGTATACAAATTACTTTTAAAAGAAACCTCTCTTGAAGTTGGTGATTCATTTATTTTTGAGTAAGATAATATTTTCATATATTTATTATATAACACACAACAAACACACATAGGATTGTTTTGTGTGTTTGTTGTGGTAATGACTTCCAATAAACTCTTTATACAATTAAACAGAGAAGTGTTTATGAATTTTATTGTCTCAATGACATGGTCAGAAAACGTTTTATATTTTAAGCTATTTAAAGGAGGATAAGTAGTCAAAAACTAGATTATTAGTATTGCTTTATATCTAAGGAAGTGATTAATTTCCCGAATGTTGAGTAATGGTTCAACTTGCTTTGATCTGATTTTTTCAAAGTGATGCAAGTATTAAGGTATGTTTTTTTATCATAGCAACCGCCCATATTTTGAAGAGTATAATTATATTGAAGTTGTCTATATCAAATTTTTATAGGGAGTACAAAACTATGAGTGTGATATTAGGAGTATTGGCAATAGTGCTATTTTTATTTACATTTATAAATAAAAAGTATGCTCTTAATGATGAGAATAGTTTCTACTGCATTACTTTTCGTTATTCAATTCGATAATCATATTTGCTTTAAATTATAAGCAGTATTTAAAATAATTTTCTAGGGAGGATGTATGAAAAACAAAAAATGAAAAACAATACTATATATATTGAACAAATCAATTAAAGGAAGTTTACCACTTTTTGTAGGTGTATTTCTTGAAACAATTATATTTATAGGTATTTGATTTATTAGTAATAAACAAATATCAATCAATATCAATGGCACTCACATTAAAAAAGGAATAATCGTCATAATTCCAGCCTTATTATTACTTGTACCATTGTGTACTTCGAGGGTTATATTGCCTGTATACGGCAGGTTTAATAATCTTTCGATTTTGAAATCTATGGGTTTATATAAAAAGAGAATGATTTTATTGGAAATATTTTTCCTATGCACAATTTCATTTGTTGTAATTTTGCCAAATGTAATACTTTCTTGGTTTTTATTTAAGAACCTTTATGTAACATTGTTTGTTGCCTCATTGCTTTTATTATTGCCATTGGTTATATTATTTTGATTTTCTATTTCCAATCAAGTTTTCAATGGTTCTGATAATATAAAGATATTTAAACGTTTTATCGCAGTTTTTGGGCCTATCATTTGTGTTGCAACATCATTCTTTTATATGCCTGAAACAGTTTTGGAACACATTGATATATTTTATGGATTGTCATTTATAAATCCAATGCTTTCAATTAATACTATATTCTTATCAATAGTAACAAATACATTCCATTTTTACTATATTTTCCCATTGGTTATTTGATCTTTAATGGGAATTTTAAATTATTTCTTACAATACAAAAATCAACCTTTTATTTCAAATAATCAAAAAGAAATAAAAGTATTTAATATGCAAAATTTGCAAGTAGCCAACAGGGTATTGGTTGAGAATATTAATTTAAAAATAGAAAATAGCATTATAGTTGGTACAAATGGAGTTGGGAAGACAACACTATTAAAAAACATGTATAGGTACTGTTCTAATCAAAATTCAAAAACATATTATCTTTCTGCAGAGAATGACAATATAAATGTTTTCGAACACTATAAGCCACTTGAGATAATTGAACAAGTAATTAAAAACAATAAAAATATTTCAAAAAATACTAAAGAAATAATGGCAGAATTAGAAGAAAACTTCAAGGAAATATCTAATCAAAAAATATCTAAATTATCAGGAGGTCAAAAGCAGATTTTTAAAGCATTATCAATGATTTTTGGAGAATTTGATTTATTGTTAATAGATGAATTTGAAAAATCATTAACTGCAGATATGACTAATTTATTATTGGAATTATTAGAAAAATATCAAACTAACGCTACAAAGATTTTTATAACTCATAGCCAAAAAATAGTTGATTTTTATGAAAACTATACAAAAATATTAATTAAAAATAAGGATATAAAATACACTTCCAATTTATTCTCTATTGAAGATGTTATTTAAGATTAAATTTACAGAATATCAATATAGTTGTTTAATTCATTAATTTGTAGAGGCGATATATATAGATAAAGAGTTGTATAATTTTAAAAAGGATGTTACCTAAAAAGCATTTTATTAAACTAAGGGAGGGTATGATGGCTATAATTAAACAAAAATACATAAAGATGTGTATTGCTGGATTATTTATGATTTTATCAATTGTTGTTTTTTTATTACAAGACAATTCAGCAATAATATATATTTCTATTTTACAAGTTATTTTAGCTTGTGCTTATTTGATTAACGAAAAAATTAGTTTAATAGAAATTTTATTCATAGGATTTCTATTGTTTTTCTTAATATTTACTCAATCATTATTATGTAAATTATTTATTTATGATAATATTGCCCCTGTAAAAGTTGTGATTGAAAATACAATAGATTCACTTAGTTGAGTAGAGATTCTTTCTGGTTTATTATTTTGAACATTTATTCTTACTGTTATTATTGAAGCAATATTCAAAAAGAAAATATCCATTAATTTTTTTAAATTAAGTTCAAGTAGTTTCAAAAAAATTGCATACTACTTTGTATGCAGCTTCATTGTTATCATTATTATTTCAACACAATTTTTAGCGGCAAACATTTATAGTGGATCTTTAGCGTGAGGTGTAATATTATATCTTGTAACTTTAATTGTTTCAATTATTTTATTTGTGGTTACTTACAAGGTTCAGAAAAGGTTTTCAATACCGGCAAAAAATTAAATGCAAAAAAATTTATATTTGCAACACTTAATATTTTTAGATTTTTTAAATTAATTGTTTTGCAAATGTAGATAAGAGGCACAAAAGATATGGAAAATCTATGAAGGACTTTTCATTTTTAGTGCTCGTTGACTTGAATTCCGTTTGTTTTTAGTTATCAAACCACTTGGAATTCTTAGGTGTAATTATTTGAAGAACAAAATATTAGTTTTCTCTTAATATTCTTTTATCTCTAAGTGCAACACCTTAAATTTAAATTTAAAAAAGTTAAACCCTTTATTGGTTTAACTTTTCTTTAACGTGATTACACCACTTGCTTTATTAATTATTTGGCTTTTCTCGATGAGATTATTTCATTAAATTTTGAAATGATTTTTTTAGCCTGATCAAGACTTTTTTCATTAATAACCTCATTACCTTTGCTATGACCAATTTTCTTATCTAATCATTGTTTAGTTTTTTTGCCACCGATCATTTTCAGTTCAGTCTTATTAAAAGATTTAATTCTTTCTCTAATTCCTGAAGTGACAATAGTAGAAATAGCTGATGCATAATCCTTGTTCAATATTTCCATACGTTTTTGCCCATCCTTATAAACTTTTCATTGGAATTCAGAAAGATATTCTGGATTCAAATTATGGAGTCTTTTAATAAGTGAGAAAGAAGTCATTTTATTGCGTACATCTTTTGTTAATTTTTTTAAAATAATAGGGACTTGAATGGTCGAAGCGTTCTTTAATATTTTGGATGCTAAATCTATATTTATTGTTGTTGGTAATTTCAGATCAATATCCATCAATAATATTTTTCTAAAGTTATCATTATTGATTAATATTTTATTTAATAAATCACCACTTACCAATCTATCCCTTATGTCAAACTCATTAAAAAGGAAAGACATGAATATAAAGTTATTAATTTGTATATCCCCTTCCTTATAAAGTTTCAAGACAATTTTATAAATGGTGGTATCTTTTTTAAAATTACCATCTCTAATTACACTAGTTTTGTACATTGGTAAGTTTTTCCAAGTTACAAATTCTGTAAAAATAATTGTTGCATCCTTGATAACCACTGAACTATATTGTGAATTTATATTAAAGCTATCGGCAACTTTAACCGATAAGAATTTATAACTTGAATCAACCACATCTTTGCTATTAAGTTCATTATCACATAAGTTATTCTCTATTTTTAATTGTTGGAAGTTAATGAAATCATAATTGACTTCATCATCAAAACAAATAATTTCATTATCTTTGATGCTGAAAAATATTTTTGTTGGTTTCTTCTTCTCTTCCGTTTTATATATATTGATAATTTTTGCATCAAAGCAATCGGGGTTATTTCTTTTGAAATTAACTTCAAGTTCTTCATTTAAATCGTCTTCATTATATAAACTAAAATCCAACTCATCAGTAACTATTTTGAATTTATTTACAACTGGGGATAAAGATTCTACCTTGCCTGTAATATTAATTCTTTTAATCAAGAAGTTGTTATCTAATATTTTTTGTAATTCGTTATCTTGGAAGTTCAAAATCTCTTCAAAATTTTCGAAGCCTCTTTTAATAATGGTATAAATTTGATTATATTCAATCAAACCCTTTGAATTGATATAATCAGCAATACTTTTTTGATTTTCTAAGGCCTTTTTACTTAAATCTAAAATAAATTTTGGAATATATTTCTTATATTCAATCTCTGCTTCAAATTTATATGAATTTAAATCCGTTGTATATGTTAACTTATTCATTAAACCACCTTCTTGAGAATGATATTATTTTTGTAACCTGCTAAATCAACATTCTTCATCTTCTTAAAGATTTCACCAAAGAACATTCTTTGTTGACTATCGTACTTCATAACAACACTTCTTAGGATGCTGTCATTGCCTAAAACAAAAGTTAAATCTTTTGATCTTGAAATTGCAACATTAAGTCTTCTGTAGTCAGAAATAAACCCGATACTTCTATTACTTATGTCTGAAACTACCGTTGAGACAATAACTATGTCTGCTTGATCTCCTTGGAAGGCATCAACTGTATTTATTTTTATAGACTTAAAATTTTGTCTTTCATGTTTAATTGTTGTAACGTTATCTTTGATGGTTTTAACTTGTGCTCCATAAGTTGCTATTATTGCAACTGAAAGTTCTTGAGAGTTCTCTATTTCATCACCTAATTCATTTAGCAATGTATCTATATATTGTGCCTCTAGAATATTTTTTCTTGAAGTTCCTACGTTCTCCTCTCTTGAGCCATTCATGGCCAAGAATGTGAAAGGATAATATGGTTTGCCTTTTCATTTTATTTTAGAATCATTATCTTCTCTAGTGGCTATTAACTCATCTCCATAGAATGTTGAATAAGCATCAAGAATACCCCTAACAGAACGTCTATTTTCTTTGAGCATTATTGCTCTTCTATTTTTATTTGCATCATTGAATAATTTATCAAAGATGGAAACAGAAATATATTCTTTGATAATTTTTAAATCTAAATCAGAATACCTTTTTTGTATATCTGAATCTACAAAATCATCTAGAGGAGCTAATTGCCTTTGGTCTCCTACAAAAATAACTTTTTTAGAGTTAACGACATATCTAATCAATTCTGGTACTGATGATTTACTTATTTCATCAATTATTAAAACATCGATCTTAGACATAAATCCATCTCAAATTCTATTTCTTAATGAAGAAGATGTTGTTGTTGAACCTATAACCATAGATTTAGCGATTAAATCTTTGAAATTGACATAAGATAAGTCAAGTTCTTCAAGGTCTAACATTTCCTTAATTTTATTGGAGTATAATCTGTCAATCTTTTCATGCGAATAATCACTTTTACCAGAATCTGCCTTAACACATAAATCACGATATTCAAGATCATTCATTAAATTCTCCATAATATTTTCAACTGCAACATTTGTCTGTGAAGAAACTAATACTCTTTTTCCAATTGAAGCATAATATTTGCACATTTCAGTTATTGTAAAGGTTTTACCTGTTCCTGGAGGACCTTGTATAAATGCTATTGGATGATTATCAATTGCTAAATTGAATGCTCGCTTTTGTTCTTTATTTAAAATTTGAAGATGTTTGTTTGCTTGTCTTTGATCAATAATTCAATCATCAATTTTTCCAACTTCATTAAATTCTCCATTATTGAATAAATATTCAAATAGATTATTGTTGTTGAGTCTTCTAGCCTTAATGTCTCTTACAACACTAAGCATTGTATTGGACTTAATGTAACTTAATCTATCATATATACAAAACATTTGCTCTTCATCCAAAATAAGATCTTTTGCATCCACCATCAAACTAACAATAGATTCATTTTTATTTATTTTTTTAATATTGAAGTCAATTAGTTTTAATGTGGCGTTATGCGCTTCTTTATCTTTAGTGCTTGAATAAATTAATTTTCCACCATCTCTAAGAATTGTTCTAAGTGTTTTTGAAGCATTCTTCATATCTTTAAGTGGCTTAGATTCAAAGAGAATAACTTCTTTTCCATACGAATCCTCTGCTAATTTATTTAATTGGCTACTGTCTACAAAAGTATTGTTCATACCTTTGATTTTTTCAATCTTTTCAGTTGAAATATTTTTATTATCAACAAAGAATATTGATTTTTGTTTGAAACTATTTATTGGTCAATAATATGATTGATTTTCTTGTTTATAATCATCCATCTCTTTGTAAAGTTGAATTGCGGAAAGTATATTTGTTGTGTCTCCTGCTTTCAAGATAAAGCCAGGCTTTTGAGCTAATTCCTCTATTAATTCTTGGAATTCATTTATGTCAGTAAATGCATCTTCTAACATAACAGTAATACCATTGCGAGATATATCTTTACCGTGTAAAGAGAAGTTTGCCACTCAAAATTCCACACCGTTAATTCTTTCGTTAAAATTTAAATTACCTTTCAAGTGTAAAAATTTACCTTTTATCTTTATGACTAAAACCAACCTTTTTAAGCCTATCTTTATTCCATAAGTTGTATTTCATTCTGGCTCTTCTTCCGTTGTATAAATGTTTGCTTTCAACCCTGAAGAAATGAGTGTGTTATTTAACTTATGTCAAAAAAAATCATTTACTATCTTTGTCATCATTTATTTCTTGTTCTATTTCTCTTCTTAAAGAGAAATTATTTATGTATATTTTCATATATCCTTTCTTTTAACTAAAAGGAAATAAAAAAGCCCACTTGAAGTGGGGCAAATTATCCGCTATTTTTGGATAGAAACGAATAACCTGCTTGGGCTTTATCTATCCAGAATAATTATACCTTTTTTATTAGCTTTTAGCTCTTCACCTCTTTTGGTGGTTATGTCAAAAAAATCATCTTTAATCTTAATTTTATTTTAAGTGCGGCCCAATGCACTGTTCATTGTGAACACTTTAATTATATTCCATTATTTTTACTTCATATTATCGAATTTTCCATATAACTTAGAAATTTTCTTGTATGAGTTTTTATGACTTGGCTTTTTATATCTTGCTTTTATAAGTTCTCAATTGTAATCAATAAAAGCTTGATTTTGTTTTGTTGGTTGTATTCTATGAAAAGTAATCTTTCCACCTTTTCAGTGTTTTTTTATTTTTTTCTTTCAAGGATCAAACAAATAAATGAAAGTTACTTTCTTCCCTGTTTGCTTAATTGCATTTAAGCAATGAAAGCATGGCAAAAATGTTTGATAAATTACAATTTTCTTAGCTTTTGTATTTCTTATTTTTTCTAGTGATAAGAATTCGGCATGATTTTTATGTCTTAAGTGTTGTTTATTTATTTTTCCTTTTTCATTTCATGTTACATTACTTAAAACGTCATCTAAGTCCAATACTGAAAAGCATGGAAAACCTTGTGGTTTTTTCTTTTTCATTTCATTATAAATTTTGTTTATTTTTTTAGACATTGTAGGCCTCCTTTCTGAATAAAAGCGTATAAAAACCCGACTGCAAGCAGTTGAGTTATTCGTTTCTATCCAAATTAATTATACATATTTAGTTAAAAAAATAAAACCTAAAGAAGAGTAGAAAGATTCAAATAAAATATTTAAAGGTAATAAATATAAACACAACTCTTTAGAGTTAACATGGGAAATATAAGTGTGATTACTTTTAATGTTGGCACAAATATAAAGAGTATCATTAGCGACGGTGTTGCATTCAATTGGATCATATATTTTTTTTACAAAATCCATGTTAGTGTGTTTTTTTATTATGACTTTCTCTTTTTGATGCCATTATTTATTATTAAATATTGAAACTTTAAACATCTATATAAAATTAGTTAATTTACTAAAATATGCACCCCATAAAGAAGGCTTGTATTTTTTATCTTATATACATTCTTAACTTCATAAAAATATTATAAATTCACACTTTGAATTACTCTAAATCACACACTCTTAGTTTTGGTTTTCTCTTTATTTATCATTGATTTTATCGATAAATACATATATCTATTCTTTAATTTAATAATTGAATGATTGTTGATATCTATCTTTTGTTTTGAGAGTTTTGATCTTTAAAATTTACAGATTTAAATACCCTTTTGTTATTTCATATACTTATTTAATAACACTAAGTATTGTCCTTTATAGTTACCCATAGAAACTACAAAATAAATCATCTAATTTATCTTCATTAATAATGTCTTTATTCTATTCATGAAAAGCATTTTATGGCATTAGTTCAGAATACTTGTTAATCCATTTAATGGTATGGTGTTATGTTAAAATTAGTATTATGAATAAAAAATATAAACTATTTAGTTATGGTACTTTTCAAGAACCAGAAATCCAAAAAATTGTTTTTGGAAAAATTAAGCAAGGTACAAAAGCCACTTTAAAACAATATGGTAAATATTCTGATGAAACACCATATCTTTGTATTAAAAAAGATGAAAAAAGAGATGTTGAAGGAACAATAATGGAAGTAACTCTTGAAGAGTTGTTTAAGTGTGAACAATGGGAGAGTGTTCCTATGTATAAAAAGTACAATATGATTGCTGAAACAGCAAAGGGAGAGTCAGTAGAAGTCATTGTATATAATAAAGAACCAATTGGTAAGTCTAAAAAACATTTAGATAAAAAAACAACCGTCAAAAAAGAAGCTAGAGAAATGTTTCTAAATGAAGTTAGGGAATTTGCTGCAGATGTAAATACCGAAACACACAACTTCAAATTTGGTGACTTAATTGGGATGTTTTCTTTTTCAATTAAAGAACCAATACAAGAAACATTTAAAAATAAATATTTACTTGACCAAGCTTTTATTAAAGATTTTGACGATGTAATGAAAACAACATTTGAAGATGAGTTAATTAAGACATTTAAATATGATGATTTTGCACAATATTGCCTAAATATGAAAGTGGAACATGAAGGTAGTCTGCATAATGCGAAGTTCACTTTTAAGAATTTTGATAGTAGAAATCCTGAATATGGATTTGCATATCTACAATTTCTAAATTTGACTATTAATATCGATACTCTATGTAGGGATATATTTACCAATAAAACAAAAATAAAAATCCAAACTCATAATGGTTGAACAGATCTTGTAACTTTAAAAGAATTTTTCAAAATAAATAAAATACAAACTCTTGATATGCCTAAATTCTTTGTATATTCATATGAGAAACTATCTGATGATTTAATGAAAAATATCAGTGTATCTCAATCTGGTAAAGATGTTGTAGAAAAAGATATTAACGAAAATATTAAAAATAATTTAGCTAATTATGGGACTGCTCAAATTTTTGCAACTCAACAAGCTATATTTGAAATACCAAAAGAGTACAACCCATATTACAAGGAAAGAATGCTAAATCAATTCTTAACTATCTTTGTGTATGAATTATTACTTTATAAGAAGACCTTGAACCTTGAACTTATTATTAAATTTCAAGAGTTTTGAAAATTACATAATAAAATGCCTGACAATTACTACGCTTTAGAGAAATCATTAGAGGAAATAAAGGGTATTTATAGATACAACAAGGAAGTTAGTTCATTTGTGAATAGTGATTTATTCATTTATCCAAGTGCAAAACGCTTACAAGAAAAATTATTCCCTATTTTAGGGATTCAGAATATCATTGAAACAACACTTCAGATTGATGAACAATTAGTCAAGATCGAGGCGGAGTCTGAATTAAAAAGCCAAAGAGAAAGTCAAAGAAAAAACAACAAGAAGATGAGATTAATAAAATTCTTCGCGTTACTAATTTCATTAACATCATCTTCTGGACTTATGCTTTCTTTCTTGATAGAAGTTCTTAAAATGAGAAGCATGGAAGCTACACTAACAATTTTTACTATTGTTGTAGTGATTTTAGTTTTAATATCAATTTTTATGATTTTTGATGTAACTAGAAGAAAAAGAAAAAGCAAAAAAGAAAAACATGAATACGAAAGTATTGTTAATTCTGATGAATAACCTGTAGGTAATGTATTAAATTTTGTGTAACTCCTATGTTGTAAAATTACAATAAAGGAGTTTTTATTATGAAAAACAAAAAAGACAAAACATTTCAAGAAGAA
>NZ_PSZO01000080.1 GCF_004335975.1 Mycoplasma marinum | reverse complement strand
TATACACCAAAATATTCACGAAAATATGTGTCATTTGATTAAAATTATAATATAAATTAAGATATTAAAACAGTAATTTATATTAATTATTGTAAAAAAATCAATTAAAAGGTTTAGCCTTATCAAATATAGTTTAGTTAATCCATAATTATATATTACAAAGAAGATAAGGGCGACCAATGGACCTGTATATAAGATTATTTATAATAAAAAAGATACGCTCAGCCTTCCACTATTTAACTAAATGTTGGTTTAGTTTCATATTCCAATAGGCGATAAAGCTACAAAAACTTATATATTTTTTATTGAAAACAAGGATGCTCAGTCAATTAAATCAATATTTTTTACAAAACTTTTGGTGATCTACAATTTTATCTTATATTATCTTTAAAATTAAACTGCATTAATAAAAACTTACCACTAGAACATATTTTGCAAATAATCGTGTACCCTTAATTAAAAACAAGTTTAGATCATAAGGCCCATTTCTATTTTGTGTAACAGTTTCGATCCAGTTAAAGCTTTGTATTTTTCATTGAAAATTTGATTTTATTGCCTTTTATTGATAATTTGTGTAAAATCGAACAAGAAAAACAACAGTAGGAGAACTGTTGTTTTTAAACAATATGGATTTACGTTTTCGTTAAACAGCGTTTGACGAGAAACATCCGTTTGTGAATAATTACTGAATTTTTATTTTTCATATAACTCCTTTTTTGATTGATTAATACATATATATAACTATATTTCGGATAAACTTAAGTCGGACGATTATTTATGTCGGACGAGAGTTGTCATTTTTTTGATTATTTTTGTGTCTTTTGTTTCCATAATAACCCCTTTCTTCTATATTGATTTATAGATTTTAAATTATTTAATATTTAAGTATATTGCAGATTTTAACAAGATTAGACAAGAGTGCCCAGATGCCAAATATTTTCGAGGGAATGAGTTAGTTTCATTCCTAAAGTATCTTCTTCTTTAAACTTTACTTTTTCTTCTTTAAACTTTACTTTCGTGGTTTTCATAGTTTTAACTCACCTCCTTTACATACTAATTATACATTGCCGGGCCACACAATAATATGAAAGAAAA
>NZ_PSZO01000079.1 GCF_004335975.1 Mycoplasma marinum | reverse complement strand
AAATAATTTTTTTAACCAATGGGAAATTCCTTGTTTTTAATTCATCAGAATATACAAAAGAGTTAGTTGATTCCACGTGAATTTGTTGGTTAATCAAAGCAATTTCATATTCAAAATTGTGTAAATTATTATATTCATCCAATCTTATGAATATCTCCTTAAAAACCAAAGGCATTTTATGCTCTCTCGTTTTTAGAAGTTCAAAACACCAACGCTCTAATTTAATCCTCCTATATAACGAATTCCCAAAAATATCAATAACTTCAAATTTTGACTTGTATGTCTTGGGAGCAAGTTTATATTTCTTGATATCTTCCAAATTACCAAAAGCCTTCTCTATTTTTTTTCTATTATTTAAATTATTGTTTTTTATTTGGGAATTGGTAGAAATAATCAATAAGTTATTTATAACTCAATTCAATATTCCCGTGTGAACTTCTTGATTAATTGTGTTAAATCTATCATGGAAATAATTATTTGTTTCCGGCATCAAACTAGCGATGTTTTTAGTTTTAATACCCACCTTAACATTTGGTGTGGTTGCTATTTCATGTTTAGCAAAAATCCTCAACAAGAATAAAAAATCAGGCCAGTTAAATAATTCGTCTTTTTTATAAGTGCTTAAAATTTGCATTAATTCACTGTGCTTTTCAAATGTTACTGGATCGTGTTTTTTAAAAGTTGACTTAGTTAAAGTATAGAAGTGTTTTTCTCTAATATCTTTCATGTATTTTAATAAATTTATTATGCCATAATCATGAGTGAATAAAAGTATCGTTACTTTAAAGTATTGCCTTATATCTTCAATTTTTCTAATGAAAATATTGTATTTTATTTTATCGAAGGTTTCACCGTAATCATCAATTATTAATACATTGTTTTTTTCTTTTGAAAAAGAATCTTGGATAGAGGCCATTCTTAATTGGATGTTGAGTATATCCTTTTGACCTTTACTTAAATATTTAAATCTATCATCAATAAGCTCCATTTTTAAAATACCGCTTCTGGATGTGAAATTAATTTTAGAGGTTTCAAATTTAATTCCCATCTTTTCAAAAACTACAATTCAATGTTGATAAATACTCATTTTCTTAACTTTAGCTTCCATTATTAAAAATAATTCTGAATT
>NZ_PSZO01000078.1 GCF_004335975.1 Mycoplasma marinum | reverse complement strand
ATTATCGCTTTTTTGGATTTGGGATTAATTTTCAAATTAAACACTTCCAACATATTCTCTACCAAAGCACTGGCATGATTATCGTTTCTCAATTGAATAAATTTGTTCAGCAATTCAAACGTTTCTTTAGTTGCAACTGAAGCAATTTTATAATATTCCCCTATTTTATAATTTGCCACTATACTTTGATATAAATCGCGAAACGTTACGATAGTTTTTGGAGGAATAACTTTTTCTTCTTTGAGTGTGATTTTTTCCTTTGAGTTGATACTTGTTATTCTTTTTATTTTTTCTGATGTTTTAGACGTTGAAAATACATGTATATTCCCAATAAGGTTATTTTTTGTATTAGAGCGACCCGTCCTTCC
Organism: Mycoplasma marinum; assembly: GCF_004335975.1. GTDB lineage: Bacteria > Bacillota_I > Bacilli_A > Mycoplasmatales > Metamycoplasmataceae > Mycoplasma_K > Mycoplasma_K marinum. Next base: position 825 of record NZ_PSZO01000078.1, on the reverse strand, counting down.
AACAGCATTTTTATCTTCTATTTTTTCAATTGCCTTATCTTTATCCGTTTTTTTACCCGTTACCCCACTAAAGGAATCTATAAACATTGCATTAGGGCTTATGTTGACTCCTTTAGTTAGTGTGGAGTTTGCAAATAATATTCTTAATTCACCTTTTTCAAATGCTTTTTCAATAAGCAACCTCAAATACTTGTCCATGCTACCGTTGTGGTAACCCATGCCTCTTTTCAACATTTTCTCTAAGAAAATATTTGGAGAAACTTCCTTAATATACTTTATAGCTTTTTGTATTAAAAAACAATTTCTAGTATCGAAATCAACCCCTTCTAGTTCCGAAGCGATTTTATACATTTTATTTTTTGTTGTTAAAACCAAAACATTATACTTCGCACCCTTGTGTTCATATTCTTTAATTTTTTTTGCAGTCTTGTTTAAAGCATGAACTAAAGTGAATTCATATTCATATTTTCTAACCGGAAAGCCTAATTGAGATTTCCTACTAAATAATTCTGAATTTATATACTTAGTTGTTTTGCCACCGCTTTTAATATAATAATTATATCTCCTTGTGGTAACGGAAACATTAGTCACAAATTCTATGGATTGAGAGCTATCTCCCTCGAACTCCAGAGAAGTATTATGTGGCACAATTGTAATAACTTTTTTGGATTGTTTTAATGATAGTAAATATGCTTCTTTAAATTTAGAAATTCTGTCGCCACTAAAAGATTCATAAAATTCATCAAATACAACCAACTCAAATTCTCTTTTATCTTTAAATAATTTTATAGATTTTTCTGGAGTTAGAACATAAATATCCGCTTC
>NZ_PSZO01000077.1 GCF_004335975.1 Mycoplasma marinum | reverse complement strand
GAATAAGTGAGGAAAAGAAAAGTGGTTCATGAAAATATGAATCTAATATTTATGATAATGATGTTATATTAAAAAAGATTATTGATGATTATCAAAATGAAGCAGGATTCTTTTTCAAACAAATCTTTTCAATGTTAATTGAATTTGCACAAAAAAACAAATTCTTAGACGAAGAAGCTTACAAAAAATATGAAGAAAACACAATTAAAGAAGAGGGTGTTTCAACCCAAAATAGGTGACCTGATTCTGTGGCTAATTATTTTATATCTTCAGGTAGCAGCGAAAAGAAAAAACATGAACTGAATGAAATTGTTGATTATATAATAAACGAGCAATAAAAGCGGAGACATACATTGTTCCAAACTTGTTAGTGGAAATGGATGGCATGCTTTAAAATACGGAAAATAAAAAGAGGATTAGTCCATTGTTGAATTAATTGTGTTTTGTTTTTAATTACAAAACCTCAATATGTCCAATTCTTTAATGGCGATATTTTAATTTGCATAAAGAGGTTAAAAAAATAAACCCTTTTGGTTCATTTCAAGATTGAACCTTTAAGGCTTTTTTTATTAATAATCTGCTTTCTTAGTATTCGGATCAATAATAACTTGATGCTTATAAGCATCTTTTATTCTGTGGTAATTATCTCCATCTGTACAAACATAAATACTATCCTTATGAATTACAGAATTGTTTTGTGTTGTAGTTTGTTTGATGGTTCCGTCCATCATTGCAAATTCTGCATAGACCCTCTTTTCCTTAATGCATATATACACAAAGGTTTATAAGAGATAAACATACAAACATAAATACAAGTATTCCTACCGTCTTATAACCTCCTTGGTTGTTTTATAGAAGTATAGTAATACAGTATAAAGGTTATAAAGGATAAATTCCTTTTATTATCTTCTTACTATACTAATACTTACTTATAGTTAGTATCTTTATTATGTTTAAGGCTTTAAGGCCTTTAGGACTAAATGGAATGGGGAAATGAAAACCAGGCGTTATTCGCTTGGTTCTTTATTGTAATTTAAAATGCTATCTTTTAGCGGTCTTTTTCTAGATTTGTTGTTGGGAAGGGCTTTATAAAAGACCCTTTCTTTTTAAGTATCTGTTTACTTTAAATTCCATTTGTTTTTTAAGCTCTTGATCATCTATTTTGTATATAAGTTTTAGTTGTTCAAGCATTATAAAAACATCGGCCATT
>NZ_PSZO01000076.1 GCF_004335975.1 Mycoplasma marinum | reverse complement strand
ATATGGGGCATTCTATGAAGGTAGGCTATCTCCCTGATTCATTTGGTCATAATCCTCAAACACCACAAATACTGAGACAAGTTGGACTAGATAATTTCACTTTCTATCGTGGTTTAGATCCTAAAAAAGTAAAAAATAAACTTTATTTTGATTACGTCGCTCCTTCTGGCGATAAGGTATTGGGAATTTGACAAACACACTATTTTACATCTAGTAAATGAAAAACATACGAAGGTTTTATGAAAACGGGTTATAAAGACAATGGAACTACCGGAGAAGTAACTGTTGAGTCTTATGATAAAAGAACGCTTGGTGGGCCAATATTCATCCCAATGGGCGGGGATATGCGTAATTTTGAACCAAAAATAAATGATTACATCTGAAAACTTAATGAAGATGAAAGATTTCACTTTAAAATATCAAGTTATGAGGATGCGGTTGCAGATATTCAAAAGTTTATAAAGGATAAAAAAATTAAACTTACAAAATATAAAGGTGAATTAAGGGATTCGCTTACGGGTAGAGCTCATAGATCTATAATTTCTGCAAGAATGGATCTTAAACAAAGAATATATGATTTAGAATCCTCACTTATTGAGGTTATTGAACCACTTTCTGTTGTTGCATCCAAAAATGGTATCAATGTTCCTTGAAAAATGATTGAAAGATCGTGAAAGGATTTATTTAAAACATCGGCACATGATTCATACGGGGGATGTGTTGAAGATTTGGTTAACAGAAAAATGATGCAAAGACTTGAAGACGCTCTTCTTATCACAAGGGGTGTGGAAACAATGCTAATGAAAATTATGTCATTTACTTATATGGATGAAAAGGAAAAGAATCAAGTATTCATAATGAATTTGACACCTTATAAATATACCGGACCTTACAAAATCCAAATGTCTTATGAGCCTGAAGATGAAGGTGAAAAATTTAGCGAATATCAATTCTTAGATAGTTCTAAAGTTGTTGCTCATTTATTGGATAAAAGGACAAAAAATTCAAATAACAACAGAATTCTTGACGATGTTACGCTATATGTTGAAGATATCAAGCCATTTTCTATTAAGTCATTCAATATAAAGTATTTATCAAATAATGATCAAATCATTAATAAGAAAGATTTTGCAGTAGTTGAAAGCAAAATATGAAAAATTAAAGTTGAAAATAACATGATTTCTTTATTGAATAAAAAAAATGATAAAACTATAACTGATTTTATATC
>NZ_PSZO01000075.1 GCF_004335975.1 Mycoplasma marinum | reverse complement strand
AATTAACGCACTAACTAATAATAATGTTAATGTATTGATTATGAATCACCTGCATATTCCTAATAGTAGTATTTCCCCAATTGTAGGGCACCACTCATCTTTGAAAATATTTCAAAAGCAAATTGCTTGAACAAATATTTATAAGGGCCACTGTTGAAAGAATATTATTAAGAATAAAATTAGCAATCAATCAAAATTACTTATCAAACTAGAAAAAGATGAAAATATTAGTAAATTAATAAAAGATGTTCAAGTCTTTGATATAAGCAATAGAGAGGGACATGCAGCCAAAGTTTATTGACATGCAATGTTTGGAGTTAGTTTTTCTAGGGATCAAAAAGCAATTAAACAACCATTTATTAACAACATATTGAATTATGGTTATGCAATTTTAAGGTCTTTGGTAATAAGGTCTATTTATAAGAAGGGTTTAGATCCTAGAATAAGTTTTTTCCACAAATCATTCACTAATTACTTTGCACTCGCATCAGATATCATGGAACCATTTAGACCCCTTGTTGATGAGGTAGTTTTTTCTCAAAGAGAAGAAAAAATATTTTCTATTGACATAAGAGAAGAGTTGATTAATATTCTTGATAAAAAGGTTTGAATAAATGGTAAAAAATATTTTGTGGAAAAAGCAATTGATATGGTCTTGGATGATTTGATCAAGGAAAATGGTTGACAATGAGTAGAATTATGAGATTAATACTAATGTATGACCTTTATGGCAATGATGAAGAAGGACAAAAAGTTTACACAAAATTTCACAAAGGAATCATTTCTAGAGGCTTTATAATGATGCAATATTCAGTTTATATCAAGGCAATTAACACACCAACAAAGAGAGATTATGAAATTAAGGCAATCCAAAAAATAGTGCCCAAAAATGGGAATATAAGAATACTCACTGTAACAGACAAACAATACCAAAACATGTCATTTTTAAGAGGTGGAAAGAAAATAAATGAAACCATAAATAATGAATTAAGGAGAGTGAAAATTAAATATGAAATTTAACAACAATACAATTCTAATAAAGAATATTTTTGATTTTATAAAGGGAAATCAAAAAGAGTATTTAATAATAAGCCCTTTAACTAAAATAAAAGAAGTGATAAACTTCACTAAAACAAATGTGTTGCAAAATTATATATTGGAAATAAATGACTTTCTTGGATCTTGTGTTGATGAAAAATCAATTGAAGTATTTGCTGACTTAATAAATAATGAAATAAATATTCCGTTTATAAATTAC
>NZ_PSZO01000074.1 GCF_004335975.1 Mycoplasma marinum | reverse complement strand
TATAAAAATCAGTTACAACTCATTTCTCATCTTTTCTTTCAATTATATTTTTTGTCTTATTTTCCAAACTTCACCATTCTTTAATAAGAGAATTATATAAAAAGGTTTTTGAAAGATTGGGGTTGTCATGTGTTTTTAAAAACTCATAGCCATGGTTTATGTTATCTTCTATACTTTTCTGGTATCTTCATGAAAATCTCTCATTTTGAGTGGCTATAGAATACAATTCATCTATAAAGGCATTGAGATTTTCAAACTTTCAACTTTCGTCACCATACTCTTGCATCAGTGTCTCTCTTGTAACATTATTAATTACAACTGTTTGAGGAATTAATTTGTAAATCTCCTCGCCACCATTATTTTGTTTTTTAATAAAATAGGAAAATTTATTATAGGTGTTTTCATCCATTTCTATAAGTATGTTTACTTTGGGGTTTCTATAAAGGATTGAGATATGTTGCAAAATTTTATTTTTTAATTCGGTATTTTTGATTCTATCTAAATCTTCAAAGTGGATGTTTATCCATTTTCTCTTTAATAAACCCCGAGTTTTGTCATTTAATAAATCAGAAATTAATACGTTATATTCACCTTTTTCTAACATATTAGAAAAATTGTTTTTTAAGTTAATCTTCAAAGAAAAATAACTAACTATTGTAAGCACTGTTTCGGTAACGAAAGAAATCGCTGATGCTCCAGGACCTACGTATCGATAAAGAAGCACAACTGGGATTATAAAGAATATAGCAAACAAAACAAGGGCAATTCAAGTTTTTCAAGAAACAGCATTTAACTTTAATTTTGTCTCAACATTTTGAAATTCAGCATTTAAAATAAATCATTTTTTCAAAAATTTAAAATAGCCTAATTTATAAAATATTGACCTTCATAAAGTTGAGGATATCGTTTTATTATTTTCTTTGAATGTTTTTGATTCAAGTTTTTTATTCGTTTCTAGCTTTTCATCATACTCTTTGAAAATTTGTCACAAATTTAATTTAATAGTTTTTGATTTCTTGTTCATTTTATCAAATGTTTTAATAGCCAATTCAGTTGTGAAGGTTTTACCGGCTCCTCTATTTCCAATTATTCCTAAAATGGTATTTTCTTCATGCATGATATTCAGCATTTTCTTTAGAGTTTTTTCTTTTTCTTTGTATAAATTATTCTTTTCTATTGCTTTTTTATAATTTTCTTCAATCTTTTGTTTGAGTTTTAATTTCTTGTGAGTTCTTTTTTTCATAAATATATTATATTT
>NZ_PSZO01000073.1 GCF_004335975.1 Mycoplasma marinum | reverse complement strand
CACTCAAAGTGTTGGACATCATGCGAGAATATTCGTATGGTGTTTTATTATCCAAACATCTTTGAACTCTAATATTATGATATCAATATTTATAGTCTTTTAATGTTTTAATTAAACTTTCAGCATTTTTAGTTGATGTTGGAAAGGGATAAATGAATTCCCTCTTTAATATTGAAAAGAAATATTCAGCAGGTCTATTGGCTAGCGAATTACCCTTAGGTGACATTGATTGTATTATGTTATTTCTTTCTAAGAACTTCTTGAATTTATAATTTGCGTATTCAACTCCATGATCAGTATGAAAAATTTCTGGATACTTTCTCGAATTTCTTCGCGCTTTTTTAACTGCATTTATAATTGTTTCAACTTTTCTATTTTCAGTGATTTCCAAGAACTTAATCTTCTTTGTAAATCCATCTTTAATTAGCAAGACCATCTTATGCTCTTTGCCCACCTTTATATATGTAATATCAGAAAATCAAACTTGATCCTCATATTCATTATTGAAATCAAAGTTTATTTTATCGCTAGTTCAAATACCTTTATACTTTTTCTCAGTTGGTTTTTTGTTATATTTTAAGTGATAATTACTCTTATAACCCAATGATTCTCAGTGTCTTCTGAATGCATAAGTGCTAATTTTATACTTTTTATTAAGAATCATATAAACTTTGTCTCTACCAATTGAATTGCGGCTTTTACTGATAATTTTCTTGATGTCCTTAATTAAATTAATATCCAAAATAAAAGATCTGACTTTTTTCTTTGATTTGTAATAAACATTAGTTCTATTAATTCTCAAAATTCCAGTCAAATCTTTAATATTTTCGATATTCTCTTTTTCCTTCTTGATACGTTCAGTGATTTCATGCCTTGATATATTGTGATCTTTTAATATATCATTAATGATTTTTTGGTAAACTTCTCTATCATTAGGGGTTAAGTCGTTAATACTTACCTCTTTTGGTCTACCTTTTCTTTTTCTAGTTTTATTTCCACCAGCATTTCTTAATTTTTCCATACCTAAATTATCTCTAATTTCCACTCAATCAAGAAATAATCTTTCAATTCTTCTTAATATGACACTAGTTTTATTTCCTTTATCTCTATATCTTTCTAAATGGTTATAGTAAAACTCAAGAGCGACTGACCTCTTGTTTCTACCGGTATCCAATTGTTTTAATGCCCACAATTTATCTTTAAATTTATAATGTTTCATAAAAGACACCACCCTTTCCGAGTTGTGTCTTAAATTTTTATCCTAATATA
>NZ_PSZO01000072.1 GCF_004335975.1 Mycoplasma marinum | reverse complement strand
AATTTAATTGCACCAGAACCATCTTTTTAAATTACATATCAAACTTCAAATTACATTTTTAATGAATTTATAAAATATACAAATATAAATAAAAACAAATTGTGCATCCGCAAATTTTAAATTACCCACCGGACACTTTAATAATTTATTTTTAAATATAAACTATAATTTAAAAAATGCAACATTTCATATTTTAAGAGCAAGGGGGCAACTTAAATGCCAAAAAATACAAAAAGCAATATAAAAATTTATAGAGGTAAGCATCGTAATTGACTAGAAACTGTAACAAAAATAATGACAAAGAAAGAAGAACTAAAAAATATAGATGAAAATAACGAAATCTTAAATGAAGAATCAAGGATTTTAATCAAGAATGAATACAATCACAACAAAAGTATTCAATATATATTCCTAACTTTAAAGAGAGAAACAACAATACCAAAATGAAGCAAATGTATCAACCATGATATGTTGAAGAAAATAAATAAAAAGGGATTGTTTAAAGAAAAAGAGAAAGAAATAAATAATTTATTAATAATCTATAGAGGTACGGAAAAGTACGATACTGAATTAGATTACATAATACCGTTTGGATATTGAAAAAAACTATTTTATGAAAGTGATGTGTTTGAAGAGGAATTTGGGATAAAAACCATAACCTTGATAAAAACAATTAATGAAAATATAAGAATTAAAAACCTCGGAAATACGAGTTCAAGTAATGGCGATAAAAAGGAACACAACAAAAGTTCGCCAACAGTAAAAATTGAAAAATTTGCAAATTTTGATGGTTTTTCTTTATCTACTTCACTTTCAATAAATGATTATCGAGAGGAAACTTTTGAAGATGTAAAAACAATTAGGGCAAATTTAAGATACATTGAATTTAGTAAGGGATTGGATATTGATTCATGAATCGATGATTTAATAATGAAAATAGAAAGTATTTGAGAGAAGTCAAAAAAATTTACACCGAAGGAAAAAACAAAATGAGATATTTTAAGGGGGCAAGAATTTCTTGAAGAAATTCCGTCAATTCATCATGAGATATACGAAAGAATGGTATTCAAAAAAGAAGAAGACGCGAAATTTATGAACATAAAAGAATTTTCAAATATTAATGAGGAAAATGCCATGCAACTTCTAATAAATGAAATGGACATAAGTGGTAAAAAAATTGAGGAATTTAAATTAGTAATTCAAGGAGAAGTTGATTCATATGTTTTAGCTCAAAATATTTTTAATAAAGTTAAAGAATACATGAAATTACATTGTGACCATTGCAAGAATATG
>NZ_PSZO01000071.1 GCF_004335975.1 Mycoplasma marinum | reverse complement strand
GGTAATGTATTAAATTTTGTGTAACTCCTATGTTGTAAAATTACAATAAAGGAGTTTTTATTATGAAAAACAAAAAAGACAAAACATTTCAAGAAGAATTAGCTGAACTTCTTGAAAGGAGAGGGGTGAGTGAATTCAAAGGTCAAACTTTTGATGAAATTCTCTTGCAAACTGCTAAACCAATGCTAGAAAAATTATTGAATGCTGAGATGGATGAACATCTAGGTTATCAAAAAAATGAAATCTCAGATTCTAATAACTCAAGAAACGGGTATTCATCAAAAAATATAAAAGGACTTTTTGGTTCAACTAAGATCAAAACACCAAGAGATAGAGAAGCATCTTTTGAGCCTATCATAGTTCAAAAGAATCAATCAAATATCTCAAGTGTAGAACAAGCAATTATTTTGATGTACGCAAAGGGTCAATCAACAAGGGACATCGTCGAACATATAAAGGAGATTTATAAGTTTGACTTAGACTCTTCAAGCATTAGCAGAATTACCGATAAAATTCTTCCAGAAATCGAAGAGTTCCAAGCAAGAAGATTGCAAAAAACATATGCAGCCGTTTTCATTGATGGAATTAGATTTAAAATTCGTGAAGATGGAGTGTCTAAAGAAGTGTCAGTCTATATCCCATTGGGAATAGATTTAGAAGGTAAAAAGGATGTTTTAGGCTATTGAATAGGCGAATCCGAGACATCTAAGTACTGATTAAGTGTCTTAGATGATCTAAAACAAAGAGGTTTAGAAAGGATTTTAATAATGGCTTCAGATAACCTACCTGGAATATCAGAAGCAATTAGTGCTGCTTTCCCAAAAACGAAGATCCAAAAATGTGTTGTACATCAAATTAGAAATAGCATGAGATTTGTCAAGTATGATGAAAAGAAAGAATTCGTTAAGGATATGAAGAAAATTTATCAAGCAATTAATATCAAAGAAGCTGAAAAAGCTCTTGATAATTTCGAGGATAAATGATCTTCAAAATATGGTTATGCAACCCGTTCATGAAGAAAGAATTTTGATGAATTAGTAACCTTCTTTGAATTTCCTAGCGAGATAAGAAAATTAATTTACACAACAAATCCTATTGAAAACCTAAATCGAAATATACGTAAAATATCAAAAAATAAGAGTTTTCCAAACATGAAATCTCTTTCAAAAGTGATTTATTTAGCTATAAAAAATCAAACCAAAAAGTGAAATTTACCCATTAGAAATTGAGGAGTTATTTACAATCAACTTTCAATATTATTTGAATTAGATTAAAAAAATGAGCATAGAATTTCCAAAATGGATTTTTCGTTATGCTCTTTTTT
>NZ_PSZO01000008.1 GCF_004335975.1 Mycoplasma marinum | reverse complement strand
ATTCTTCTTGAAATGTTTTGTCTTTTTTGTTTTTCATAATAAAAACTCCTTTATTGTAATTTTACAACATAGGAGTTACACAAAATTTAATACATTACCCCTTGATATTGGCATTCCAGCAAACATAAGTTCCATTCCATTAGTCTTAGTTTTTCCATATAATTCAATTGCAAACAATAGTGTTGATAAAACAATCCAACAAATCGAAGGCAATATAAATACCAGAGTGTAATTTATTTCTTCTCCAGAACCGATAATTGAATTAAGTGCTAATCCTGATGCACTTAAAAGTATAAATATAGTTATACCCATTTTGTTTTTAAATAAAGAAGAAAAATAATATTTTAAATAAACTTTATTCATAATCCACCACCATTCTGTTATTCATTTGATCATTAATAACAATTTCTTGGAATTTTTCTTCTAATTTATCTTTCTCAATATCCCCAGTAAATACTATTTCACCCTTTCTTATAAAGGTAGCCCCATTTACATATTTAGAAATTTCGGAAATTATATGAGATGTAATTAATACAGTAACTCCTTGAGCGTTTATTTTTTTTAACTCCTCAAAAAATAAAAAACGTGCAGTTGGATCTAAATTAGCAGCAGGTTCATCTAAGATTATGATTTCTGGTTTTTCAATAAGTATTTTAATTAAAAAAATCTTTTTCTTTTGACCTGAAGATAATCTATTGGGGTTAATATTTTTTCTATCCATTAAATCAAATTGGTTTAACAAATGCTTTATCTGTTTATCCATATTGTCAAGTTCTTTCCCTTTTAATTTTCAAATTAACTTTAAATATGCATATAAATTCATATTATTTGGAAAAATAGCTTTCTCCGGAACGTAAGAAAGTATGTTTTTTTCTTGGATGTTTTTTTCTACATCTAAACCATTAAAAAGAATTTTTCCTTTTTCAATTGGAAATCCACCAATTATAGTTTTTATCAAAGTAGTTTTACCAGCACCATTTTCACCAACCAATGCGTGAAACGAACCTTTTTTAATTTTAAAACTACATGCTTTTAATATTTTATTCTTTTTAAATGTTTTTTCTATTTTAACAACTTCTAATGAGTGCCTGGATAGTCTTTTTGTTTCTTCGTCCTCTGTGGTTTTACGCTCTAGTCATTCTCCACTTTTTAAATTAAATAGAATATTTCTAAACGTTCTATTTCTTGACTTATCTCGAGTATTTTTTTTATTTGTAAAATTGCATTTTTCAACTTTTATTTCACTTGTTTTATCTTTATATTTTGAAATTTTTATGTTTAAACCATTTTTACGTAAATCTCTTTTTGTTCTATAGTTTTGTTGACGTTTCTTCATAGGTTTTTACCTCTATTTTCTTTTTATAAATTTATATAAATATTTATTGACATTTTAAAAATTATACAAAGATTAATTTTAAGGTATGTATTTTACTAATTCCAATAAAAATAAAGTAATAACTTAAATAATTAAATAAATTTATTCAAAATTTCTAATAATAATTACAAATAAAAAAATACCAAAAAGGTATCTTGCTTTTTTTAAAATTCATCTGTTTCTCAGAATTTTTTTCAATATTTTATAATTCATGCAATCTTAATATTTCAATATTTAATAATAGGTTGTTTAATATTAATTTTAAAGCTTTTTTGGAACTTTGTGTGAAGAAGGGTTTTGTATATTTATAAATAAACCCTTCTGGAAATTTATTGCAATATTTTTTATCGGCTTTTTGACATAAAATAATGATATATGTAAGAATCAGCTGTGCAACAATAAATATCATTCAACCAACAAACCTAATAGCATGTATAGATTGATTATTCATATTAAGAACAGTTGGCACTATGTTGTATTCCCCGCCTTTTCTTCAATCACCTTCAGCAATACCAGTTGTTTGCATAGTAATATTTGTCATTCAATAAATAATAGCTATGTATGCCATCATTAAAAATATAAAAATTATTGATTTTATAGCATCTTTTCATGTAATTTTGGGAGCTACTATCAAAGCCATGCAACCAATGATTATTTGTAAGAAGTGAGCACCGACATAATCACCAAAAATAATTTCCATTATATTTGGGTTCATTGCCCAAGGTTCCATTGGTGCTATAGATGTAGCGCAGCACCAAGTTTCTGTCTAAATTTAGAAAACATCATTGCTATTGCCATCAAATGAAGTGTTATTGGACAAAGATCAGCAGGCACAATATGAGTGACCATAATGTTTTGACCAACTTGAACTATTTGTTTAATAATTTCACTTTCAGCAATTGGAGCATGATTATTTTGGACATATGCTGCATTTAGTTTTTTAATAAAGTTGTTGTAGTCATTAATTGTAAAGTTATTATCATAAACAATATTACCTTTACCAAATCATAACCCTTCTCATGTTTGGCCTATATTAGGGTCGATAGTGCGCCAATTAATATGGGAATCAAAATGTAACTCAGGATCTTTTACAATTGCCATACCCTGTCTTGTAAGAGGTATATCTCTCACAAATAAAACAAACAATGTAACCCCTAAAATTACCCAAGGTCAATTTTTAGAAAAAACTTCTCTTATCCTTCTTCTTAAAAGGAAAGGAACTATAAGTATAAGCGGAATTATTGCAAAAACAATGTAGCTATTTGTATTCATTTCAACCTCTCTCTTATTTGATAATAAATATATTATAAAATAAAAAAGCCAATTATAAATATTGGAATTAAAGGGATTTTTAAGCATTCTATAAATTTAATATTTAGAACGTTGATTTTATTAATCAATATAGAATTAAGGAAAATATATAAACGAAAATATCTTGTTGAAATAAAATTATATTTTAAAAGCATTTAATAGTAATAAAAAAACTACACTATTGAAATGTAGAATTTTATTACTATTATTAATTATTTGAAATCTCTTCTAACAAATCTTAGTATTACTAATCCAGAAACTCCAAATAAGATTATTAATCAAATACCATAAATTGCAGCTTTAGAAATATAAGGAGATCCAATCAACACTTTTGAATTATCGTAATTGTAATTTTTAATAACACTACCGTTTTTAAGAATATCATCAACATTAATTGTTAATTCATTAGTACCTGATGTTCCGAAAGTTTTATACTCAGGTTCTTTTGTTAATTTAGAAAGCATGTATGCAGTACCAAAATCACCAGCAATTCTATTGGAATCATCAGCAAATTTTGTATTTGTATAAATATAGTCTTTCAATTCTGATTTAATGTCGCTAAATTCCAGACTATTTTCTCCGTATTTATTAATATTATTTATTTTTGTTTCAGTTTTTATTCAATTGATCATATGATTAATAAAATTAGAATTGTTATAAATACTATCAATGTCATTTTTAATATCGTTTAATGACATAGGGTCTTTTTGATCAAATTGTTGTCCTGAAATAATTAGTTTACTAGAATTTTGCCCCTCTGGAAATCACAAAATATTTTTATCATTAAATTTTTCAGATGTTCTTCAAGATAATAGCATAGATTTTTTTGTGTTTTTAGTTTGAGCGATTGAATAGAATGAAGACAACTGAGTTCAAACATCAAAATAAGCCGCAGTTTTATATCAAGAATTAACATGATCCTCATAATTGGTACCACCAACATTTTGAAAAATAGCTGTTTTCTTTTCGATTTTTCCATTTTTTTGGAGCGCTAACCTATTTTGTGAATTTCCACTTTCTATTAATAATGAAGCATTTGACAATGGAATCATAATTAAAGAAAGTATTGTTAATACCACTGGTAAGAATATTGATATAACCATTGTTCCAACCTTACCAAGCAATGATGAAAAGAATACTATCATTGATGAAAGAAGCATTTGAACTATGAATGTACCAATTGCATATGACATAGAAAATTCAAATATATCTTTTGAGTTTGCTTTAGCATCAAACAGGCCAATAATAATACCTGTAAAAAATGACATTATTGCAAATAAGAATATCAATATATAAAGAGTAAAGAATTTACCAAAAACAATTTTAATCCTTGTAATTGGTTTAGAAACTATTAGTAATTCACTACCATTTTCTTCAGGTTCCTTAAAAATATTCAAAGCCTTTGTTGCCACAAAGATAGCCGAGACAATAAAAGGTAATATTAGTGAAAGGGGGTTAGTAAGTGAACCAGAAAGCATTTCACTAGGTGCTTTGATTAATAATATTGGCAACCCAATAATTAACACTGAAATACCCATAAATATAATAGGTACTAAATAAGTTGATAGTTTTTTAGAAATCAAAAATAATTGTAATCTCATATATTTAAACATTATGCTCCCGCCTTTCCTGTTCCAGTTTCACGAGAACCTAAAACAACGTATTTTTTATAAACTTCTTCAAGATTCATTTTTTTGTTTTTAAATGTCTCGGGGATGATTTTTGCATCTACAAGATTTTTCATAAATTTAAATATATTTTCATTATTTAAAAACTTACCAATAATTCCTTTTCTTTCAACTCTATATTCTATTTTTTGTTCTTTAAGAATTTGGATGACTTTATTATGCTCATCTAAATTATCTAGATTAATTAAATATTCTAAGTCAAAGTTAGATGTTGCTTCAGCAATTGAACCACTAAATACAATTGTTCCTCCATCAACAATTGTTACTGAATCAACGAATTTATCTAATTCTGCAAGAATGTGTGAAGAGATAAAAATTGATTTACCTTGTTTTTGTAATTTTTTCAAATCTTCAAAGAATTCGAATCTAGCTTTTGGATCTAAATTTGCAGCTGGTTCATCCATAATAATAATATCGGGATCATGAACAAGAGCTTGTGCAAGTAACACTTTCTTTTTTTGACCAGAAGAAAATGTATTTGGAGAACGTCACATAACTTTTTTCATTCCCAATTCTTCTAATTTTGATAAAGCATATTTTTTTGCTTTTGACATTGACATACCGGATAAATATGACATGTATGCTATATATTTAAATGTACTCATTCCTTTAGGAAATTTTGCTGTTTCAGGAATATAACCAATATGTTTTTTAGCTTCTGCAGTTGAATGTTTATGGCCAAACATTTTTACACTACCCTCAAATTTTGCATAAGCACCAATTAATGATTTAATTGTTGTTGTTTTACCAGCACCATTTGCACCAATAAAACCATGAAATTCACCAGGCATAACTTTAAAAGATGCGTTTTCAACTGCTGGAATTTTTGAACCTTTATATCTTTTTGTAAATTTCTCCACAACCATCGAAGGTTCTATACCTTTTCCTCTTTTAGAAATTTGACTAGATGATAAAGTTTTGTTTTCAGCAAAAACCTCATTATTTTTTATTCCGCTCAACATTTTGTCTATCTCTTTTTGTCTATCAGGAGAAATATTTTTTTCGATTTTTTTCTCCATATCTTTTTTATGCATTTGCCCTCTTTTCTTTATAACTTATACTTTAAATTATAATCCAAATAAAAAAAATCACCTTTTTTTGGTGAAAATTATTTAATTATATTTGTACCCATATACTTAACCAAAACATTAGGAACAGTAATTGATCCATCATTATTTTGGTAATTTTCAAGTATTGCAGCAACACATCTGTCAATTGCTATTCCTGAACCATTTAATGTTGAAGCATATTGAGTTTTTTTGTTTTCATCTTTATATCTTATCATTGCTCTTCTAGCTTGATAATCTCCAAAGTTAGATACAGATGAAATTTCTCTATATTTATTTTCTGATGGCATTCAAACTTCTAAATCAATTGTTCTTTTTGAAGAAAAACCAATATCACCAGTACATAATGAAAGTGTTTGATAAGGTAATTCTAATGCTTTTAGAATACCTTCTGCATTTTCTTGCAGTTTTGCAAATTCAACTTCTTCATCTTCTTGTTTAACAAATTTAACAAGTTCAACTTTATTAAATTGGTGCATTCTAATTAACCCTCTAGTGTCTCTACCAGTTGAACCAGCCTCTGAACGGAAACACAATGTATATGCTGTAATTAATTTTGGTTTATTTAAATCTAATATTTCCCCTGAGTAAATATTAGTTAAAGGAACTTCTGCAGTAGGAATTAATCACTTATCTTCTTTTTCTATTTTAAATAAATCATCTGCGAATTTTGGAAGTTGCCCAGTACCAATTAATGATTTTGTATTAACAATCACTGGAGGTACAAATTCTGTATAACCATTTTTTTCAGTATGTGTATCTAACATGAAATCTTTAAGGGCTCTTACCAATCTTGCTCCAAGTCCTTTATAAGCAACAAATCTAGTTCCTGATATTTTAACGGCTCTTTCAAAGTCAACAAGATCCAATTCCTCTGCTATTTCATAATGAGGTTTAACGTTTGTTACGTGACCTCTTCCTAAGTTAGGATATTCATTGATAATCTCATTATCCTCTTCATCTTTACCAATAGGTGTAATGTCGGCTGGAATATTGGGAATTGCAAGAATAATCTTATTTACTTTCTCATTTACCTCTCTTGTTTTTTCTTCTAATTTATCAATTGATTCTTTAATTGAAGTTACTTCTTTCATTATTGTTGTAGTATCTTCATTATTTCTTTTGGCTAAACCAATTTTTTTTGAAGTTGCGTTTCTTTGAGCTTGAAAATCTCCAAGTTCAGTAATTAATTTTGAACGCATTGCGCCAAGCGCTACTAATTCATCTATTTTTTTGGCTTCAAATCCTCTATTTTGGAGCTTATTTTTAAATTGTTCTGGTTGTTCTAATATTTTTCTTAAATCTAACATATTCCAATTATATATTTTTATATTTATAAAACAAGAAAAAAGAGTTAAAAAAATAACCACATATAGTGATTACCAATTATAAAATAACTATTTTTTAGCTGAACTTTTTTTGGCAGCAGGTTTTTTAGAATTTGTTTTTTTGGCAACGGTTTTTTTGGCCGTTTTCTTTTCTTCTTTCTTATCTTTTTCTTCTTCTAATTTTGTTTCTTTCGCTTTTAAAGTAGTGCTTTTTGCATTTAGAATTTTTAATTCAGCAAGGATTTGTTCGTCAACTGTTGGTCCTGCAGGTGCAGGTGCTGGTTTATTTCTATTTCTGTAGTTAATGATTGAGTAAACTATCATCAACCCAGCAAGAATAAATATTGAAATAATAACGAATGCTAGTAATGCTGATAAAAATTTACCATACATAATTCCATTTAAGGGTAGCCCTGTTGTTTTTGCATATTTTGTTGTCCCAATTGACATATACATAACACCGTCTAATCCTAATCCTTTTGCAATAGCTCCCATGATAATGTCATTGGCAAGTGATTTAACTACTGCACCAAATGCAGCACCTAATAACATACCAATAGCTAACATAAACATGTTTCCACGTGATACAACTTTCTTAGCGTCTTTTCATGATTTTTTAAACATAAATGTATTTTACCATGATATTTAATTGTGATTGTATTTAGCATTTATTAAAAAATAGATATTTTGAGTATTTTAAGATGGTTTTTGCACTTAAACTAATATATATAAAAATCAATTTTAGTAACTTAAAAGTATTAAACATTTATAATTTAAATACTTATGAAAATAAAATATACAAATATAGTAAAAAAACAACGTGATTTTTACAACACAAATATTACAAGGGATATTAGTTTTAGAAAAAAAGCCCTACTACAATTAAAAAATAAAATGGAAGAATATGAAGAGAACTTGTATGAAGCCTTAGAGATTGACTTAAATAAAAATGCGAAAGAGGCTTTCCTTTCAGAAATTGGTCAAGTGTATGATGAACTAGATTTAGCAATTAAGAAAGTAAATAAATGATCAAAAACAAAGAAAGTAAAATCAAACTATACAACATTTGGTTCTAAAAGTGGAAAGGTTCTTCTGCCAAGGGGTTTAACATTCATAATTTCACCTTTTAATTACCCAGTAAATTTATCTTTAATCCCTTTAATTTCTTCAATAGCTGCAGGTAATGTTGCAATTTTAAAGTTATCCAATTTAACTCCAAGCACTAATTCTGTTTTACAAAATATAATAGATGAAAGTTTTAAAGAAGAACATGTGAGCGTTGTGAGTGATCAAAACTTTAAATCTTTTAATGATATTTATAAAGAAGAGATTGATTTTCTATTTTTTACAGGAAGTACTAAAACAGGTAAAATAATTCAACAAAAATGTGTTGAAAATGATATTCCACACATACTTGAATTAGGCGGAAAGTCACCAACAATAGTTGAAACAGGGGTGGATACACAAAAACATTCTCTTGAAAGAATAGTTTGAGGGAAACTTTTAAATGCAGGCCAAACTTGTGTTGCACCGGATTATTTTTTAGTGAATGAAAAGATAGTAGAGAATTTTATAGAGAATCTAAAAATTGAAATTCAAGAGCAATATCCAAATGTTTTAGAAAATAATAATTTGCCTAAAATCATTAATAAAGACTCTTTTAAAAGACTTGAAAAAATATTAAAAAAATATAAAGATAATATTGTTTTTGGTGGTTTGACAGATAAAGAAAATCTACAAATTGAGCCAACAATAATTTATGTTGAAGATAGTACTGAAATTAAAAAAACCGAGGAAATATTTGGGCCTATATTCTTTATTTCAAAATATGAAAATTTTTCAGAAGCAATACAGTTAATTAAGGAAATAGATCCAAATCCATTAGCAGCTTATCTTTTTACAAATAACAATATACAAATCAGCCACTTTGTACATGAAGTTAATTCTTTAAATATTGCAATTAATGATGTTATAGTTCAAATTTCAAATCCCAATGTACCTTTTGGAGGAATAAAAACAAGTGGTGTTGGAAGTTACCACGGAAGATTTGGATTTGAATCATTTAGTTTACAAAAAAATATAATGAATAAAAAATGAAATACAAACTTACCACTAATGTTTATTAATAAAGGGACGAATCTATCAAAGACTAGATCTCTTATGCGTAAATTTAAAAAAATACTTAGATAGAAAAAGACGAGCCTATTATGGTGTTCGTCTTATTTTTTTGAATTATTTATAAAAAAATACCGGTCAATGACCGATATATTCTAATTATTATTCCACTTCAGAATTAGTACTTTCTTCTTCTGTTTCTTTTAATTTTTGTAAAGAAATTTCTTGTGTTTTAATAATAGCTTCATTAATAGCTTCTTCAACTTCTTGTGTTTTAATTAAAGCAATTGATTTAATTGTATTTTTATCATTTAATTTAATAATTTTAACACCTTTAGTAGCTCTTGAAGAAGTTGGGACTTGTGACATATCCATTCTTATTGTAATACCTTGTTTAGTAATAACCATAATATCTTCTGTACCATTAACAACACGTATAGAAACTAATTTACCAGCTTTTAAAGTATTAATTGACTTAACACCTTTAGCTCCACGTTTTGTCATTCTGTACTCAGAAATATTAGTCATTTTACCAAATCCATCTTTACCAACAGAAAGGATTTTATCTCCTTCTAATGAAGAAGATGCCCCCACAACTAGCGATTTAGATTCACCTGAAAGGTCAATACCTTTAACACCACTTGCAGTTCTACCCATTTTTCTAACTTCTGTAGCTGGGAATCTAACAACTTTCCCATGAGAAGCTCCAATAATAATTTCAGTCTCATCTTCAACAATCATTGCTTTAACAAGTTCATCGTTTTCTTTAAGACCAAGTGCGATTTTACCATTCTTATTGATTCTCTCGTATTCCTTAATATCAGTTTTCTTAACAATACCATTTTGAGTTACTGTAAGTAAGAATTGTCCTTCGTTATACTCGTTAAGAGTTAACATTGAAACGACTTTTTCTCCTTTTTCAATACCAATGATATTTACAAAAGGAATACCTTTAGCTTGTTTTGAAAGTTCAGGAATTTGATGTGCTCTAATTCTATAAACTTTACCTTTTGTTGAAAATATAAGTAGATCAGTATGAGTTGTAGCTACTAAGATTGATTCAACATTATCATCTTCGTAAGTAGTCATGGCTTTTGTACCAACACCACCACGGTTTTGAGTTTTATATTCCTCTAATGGAATACGTTTTACATATCCTCTTGAAGACATTGTAATAGCAATATCTTTTCTTGGTATTAAGTCTTCATCGTCGATATTTCCAAATGCTCCTTCAAGAATTTGAGTTCTTCTGTCATCACCGAATTTATCTCTAACTGCTGTTAGTTCATCAGTAATAACTTCAAGAAGTACTTCTTTATTATCTAAAATATTTCTATAGTAAGCAATCATTTGGTGTAGTTCATCAAGCTCTGCTTGCATTTTTTCACGAGCCAATCCAGTTAAACGTCCTAGTCTCATGTCAGTAATTGCTTTTGCTTGAATTTCACTCAATTCAAATTTTTCCATCATTTTCGCTTGTGCTTCAGCATCTGTTTTTGAACTTCTAATCATTGTGATGATTTCATCAATATTATCAAGAGCAATTTGAAGTCCTTCTAAGATGTGAGCTCTATCTTGAGCCTTTTGTAAATCAAATTGTGTTCTTCTTGTAACAACTTCGATTTGGTGATCAAGATATGTTTTAAGCGCAATTTTTAAATCAAGAACTTTTGGTTCTCCATTTACAAGAGCAAGCATGTTAATACCAAAGTTTGTTTGTAGTGGTGTTAATTTAAATAATTTATTTAAAACAACTTCCGGAACAACATCTCTTCTTAACTCTACAACAACTCTAATACCTTTTCTTGAAGATTCATCACGTAAATCAGTAATACCTTCAATATATTTATCTTTAACTAAGTGAGCAATTTTTTCAATTAGTTTGGCCTTATTAACCATAAATGGTAATTCAGTAACTATAATTCTTGCTTTACCATTTTTCATTTCTTCTATTCTAGTTGTAGAACGAATAGTAACGGAACCATTACCTGTTGCGTATGCCTTTCTAATACCAGCATTTCCTAGAATAGAAGCTGATGTTGGAAAGTCAGGACCAGTAACATATTGATTAAGTTCTTCAATAGTTATTTCTGGATTTCTTGATAATGCAATAACACCGTTAATTACCTCTGTAAGGTTATGTGGCGGAATATTTGTTGCCATACCAACAGCAATACCAGTTGCCCCTGTAACTAATAAGTTAGGGAATCTTGCTGGCAATACTTGCGGTTCTTGTTCTGAACCATCATAGTTATCAACGAAGTTAACTGTATCTTTTTTAATTCCATCTACAAGTAATGCTGAAATTTTAGACATTCTTGCTTCTGTATATCTCATGGCAGCAGCTGAATCACCATCAACTGAACCAAAGTTACCATGTCCATCTACAAGTGGATATCTCATTGAGAAATCTTGTGCCATACGAACCATTGCTTCATAAGCGGCTGTATCACCATGTGGGTGATACTTACCTAATACTTCACCAACAATACGCGCAGATTTTTTATGTGGTTTTGAAGCTTCAAGACCCATATCTGACATGGCGTAAAGAATACGCCTATGAACAGGCTTAAGACCATCACGTGCATCTGGTAAAGCACGAGAAACAATAACTGACATTGCATATTCTAAGAATGAGTTTCTCATTTCTGTAGAGATATGAATTGGCGTTAATGATTCTGTTGCTTCTTCAATAACTTGAGAAGTGACCTCAACAACTGGTTTTTGTTTTTTCTCTTTAGTTTGAACTTCTTCCTCAAAAACTGTTTCTAGTTTTTCTTCAGGAGCATCATACTTTTTATCATCGTCGTCATTATTAAACATTTTTATCTCCTTTATGTTTTATATATTCACAAGTCATTAAGCAGTAACTTGTTTAGAACTTCCACTTACTTTAACAGCTGTAATAATTGCTGTAATTAAGAAAGGAATACCTGTAACTTTGAATATAGCAAAGATAACTCCTGCCATTCCACCTTTTAAGTTTGATGCTTTAAGTGCACCTTTAGCAATAATTGAAGTTATTATTCCACCGATTCATGAGAATATAACTATTGCAATTGATATTATTCACATTAATTTTGTATTTCCGTTTTTGAATAATGAAACAAGTTCTTTTGCATATGCAGTTGCAGAATAAAGTTCAATTTCTCCATTGTTAATTGAGAATATTTTCAATTCTTGAACATCTTTAATCCCACTTGCTTTTGCAGCAGTAATTAAATCTGCAGAAATATTTTTTGCAGTTGTTGAACTAGTTGTGAATGCATGCCCATTAATTGTAAGACCAGGTGCTTGAAGACTTTTAATTACGTCATCTGACATCTTGTCACCAATATTGTGAGACCTCTCAATAAATGGTTTAATTGCTTCAATAGCATTAAACATACATACTACAATTAGAATAAAACCTGTCACAGCTAAAACTGCCATACCTAAATTAATTCATACTTTTGATTTTGGATTCATGTTTCCCCTTTTTATTTTTCATTTTTATTATTATAAATCTATGTTTTTAACGTATTTTGCGTTTTCATTAATAAAATCACGCCTTGGAGCTACGTCATCTCCCATTAGTGTTGAAAATGTTAGATCTGCAGTCGCTAAATCAGAAACCTGAACTTGCAACATTTTTCTTTGATCTGGATCCATTGTTGTATCTCATAATTGTTCCGCATCCATTTCACCAAGTCCTTTATAACGTTGGATTGTGTAACGTACTTTTTCATCAAGAGTTGCTAAGTATTCTTCTTTTTCTGAATCTGAATATGCATATCTTGAAGTTTTACCATGTGATATTTTATATAGTGGAGGTTGTGCAATATATACAAAACCATATTCAACTAATTTTCTTAAATATCTATAGAAGAATGTCAATAGTAGCGTTCTAATGTGTGCTCCATCGACATCAGCATCGGTCATGATAACAATTTTATGATATCTAAGTTTATTTAAGTTAAACTCTTCACCAATTCCTGTACCTAATGCAGTAATTAGTGAACCAATTTCTTCATTAGCAAAAACTTTATCAATTCTTGCTTTTTCTGTATTGATTACCTTACCACGTAGAGGTAAAATAGCTTGTATTTCTCTATCTCTACCCATTTTGGCAGAACCACCAGCTGAGTCACCCTCAACAATGTAAATTTCTGATTTTGAAGCATCTTTTGATGAACAATCAGATAACTTACCAGGTAATGATGCAATATCAAATACTGATTTTCTACGTGTAGCTTCTCTAGCATTAGCAGCAGCAAATCTTGCTCTTTGTGCAAGTAATGATTTTTCTACAATAGTCTTTGCTTGTTTAGGGTTTTCTGCTAAGAATTTTTCAAGTGATACAGATAAAGCTTTGTTTGTTGCTTTACGAGCATCTGTGTTTCCTAATTTACCTTTTGTTTGACCCTCAAAGATTGGATCTGGGTGTTTAACAGAAATAACAGCTGTTAACCCTTCTTTAACATCATCACGAGAAAGTTTTTCTTTTTCGTTTTTAAACAATTTATTCTCTCCAGCGTATTGATTAAAAATACGTGTTAATGCATCAGAGAATCCTTGTTCATGTGTACCATGTTCAATAGTTGAAATGTTATTTGCATATGAAACAATATTTGATTGGTATCCTGTGTTGTATTGCATTGCAACTTCAACAACAATTCCATCAACTTGATTTTCTGCATAAATAACATCTTGGTTAAGAACTTCTTTTGTTCTATTTAATTCTTCAACATACTGAATGATTCCACCTTCAAAGTGATAATCTTTTTTCTTACCAGTTCTTTCATCCTCAATTGAAATTCTAAGACCTTTATTTAAATAAGCAATTTGTCTTGCTCTATCGTTTATTATGTCAAAGTCAAATTCAATTGTTTCCATAACTAAGTTGTCAGGGTGGAATTTAATTTTTGTTCCTTGTTTGTCTGTACTTCCTATAACGCTAAGTTCACCTTGTGGCTTCCCTCCGTTAATATATTCTTGGTATCAAACTTCCCCACCTCTACTTACTCATACTTCTAATTTATCTGAAAGGGCATTTACTACTGATGCACCAACACCATGAAGACCACCAGAAACTTTATAAGTATCTGAATCAAACTTACCACCAGCGTGTAGAACAGTTAAAACAGTCTCTACAGTTGATTTTCCAGTTTTTGGATGTTTTGCAACAGGAATACCACGACCATCATCTACAACTTCAACAGAACCATCTTTTGTAATTTTGATTGAAACTGAACTTGCAAAACCGGCCATCGCTTCATCGATTGAGTTATCGACGATTTCTCATACTAAGTGATGTAAACCTTTTTTACCAGTTGAACCAATATACATACCAGGTCTTTTTCTAACGGCTTCTAAACCTTCAAGAACCTGAATATTGCTTGCTGAATATTCTGACATGCGTTCCTCCTCTTTTTTCATTATTTTATTTTTGTATATTTCACTGTATAAATCGCACTTTTACCATTATATATACTATATAATGTTACCACATAGTTCAAATCAACGTAAAAAAATAGCATTTAAAGCTATTTTTTTTCTAACCCATAAACTTTTACTTATTTAACTATTTAGCTGCTTAAAATATGCTTAAAACCTTAAATAAAGGCATTTAAAAGTTAAAGTTTAGGAGTAAATTCTACAAATTCACCTTGCTTAATTTTAAAATTAATTAATTCCATATCCTTGATTCTTGTTCTATGTAATTCAATAACATTGTTATTTATTTTATGAAACATACACTTAACTTGGTGAAATTTTCCCTCGGATAAAATAACGTTGCATGTATATTTATCGAGCTTTTTAATTTTCCCAGGTTTAAGTTTTTTATCATCTAAAGTCATTGGTTTTTGAAAGGCTTTTAGTTGATTTTCTGTAAGTTCTTCTCTTAAAGTAACAAAATATTCTTTATCTGTATTAGATTTAGGTGATTTTAGTTTGTGTGCTCATTGACCATCATCAGTTATTAATACCAAACCAGTAGTATCCTTGTCTAATCTACCAACTACAAATAGATTTCTATGCTCATAACCAGGGATTAAGTCAAATACTGTTGAACTAACATTATCTTTATTAGCACAAACATAACCTTTAGGTTTATTTAGAGCTATATAAATAAATTCTTGATATTTTACTTCTTTATGATTAAACTCTACTTTATCAGTACTTATATCCACTTTAAATTTTGGATCTTTTTGCGGTATTCCGTTAATGAATACACGTTTTGATTTTATATATGTTTTAACTTGGGAACGAGATCCAATGCCTTCTTGAGTTAAAAATTTATCTAGTCTTATTTTCATATATTAATTATATAGTTTTAGCAAGATATAACTCAATAAATGCAAATAAAAAAAACGGCCGAAGCCATTTTTTAGATTAAGAGCTAATTAAGCGTTAGCTTGTTTAGTAACAACTACGTTTTTTGCTCTTTCTTTACCATCTACGTTTTCAATTTCGAATTCAACGATATCGTTTTGGTATAGGTTTCTAAAACCTGAACCTTGAATTGCTGAAAAGTGTACGAATACATCTTCTCTTCCTTCTACACCGATAAAACCAAATCCTTTTGTTTCGTTAAAGAATTTTACTTTTCCTGTCATAAGATACTCCTTCCATCTATTAAACACTTCCAGAGTGTTATGTCTATTATATATAGTTATTTACATTTAAATACATTTAATTTAAAAATAATTAATTATTGTCATAAGAAATAAGTATGTAAAGAAAAAAGCAGCTCGCCAAAGACTGCTTTTGTTTTTATATTCAATTAAGCCACTAATTGAATTTTTTTTAATTTTATTCCGAGAGAGAATACGCGATAGCGACAGCCATAATAGGAAATTTATTAATTAATAACCAATATGACAAATTAAAATTTTGAGTTACTTCGCCAAAAGAGTGTCTCATGTCGTTGGTCTATAGCGCTCATATTAAACTTATTTAATACACGTAATTATTATTAATTACAATAATATTATACATTAAATTAAGTGGTATTACAAGTGGTATCAAAAGTTTTTTTAAGTTAGTTATCATAGTTCTAATTAGAGGCTATTTCTGTTCAAGTATGTGTGAAATAAGTATGGTTATAATAATTTATTGAATATTCTAAGATAATTCCTTTTTTAGAAATACTTCTTGTTTTTAGTTCTACAACATCTTTTTCTAATGAATCTAAGTATTTTTTAGCCTTTTCAGGTGTAGCAATTAGTGAAAGACGCTTTTTAGTTGCATGCATTTTATATTGCGGCCTTGTTTCTGAAAGTAGCTTAAGAGCACTAGATAGTGATTCTTTTGCGAAATCTTGATTAATTCTTATCCAAATTTCTTTGGGTATTGCTTGTATAGTAAGCATAAATGGAATGCCATCCGCACATCTATACTTATAAATGAAAACAGGATCCATAATTCCAGCTTCCTTATTGAAACCTTTCATTTTTTCTATTTTGAAAAATTCAGTTGTCATCTTTTTTCCTGGAAAGATATTTTCAAAACTAGAAAACTTATTATCAATTCTATTTCTAATTCTATAGCCCTTACCTTGAATTGGTTTTAGATAATTAGAGCTAACAAGTTTTGCAATTGCTAATCTAACGGTATTTCTTGAAAATCCAAACTTAATCATTAGTTGTCTTTCTGAAGGTATAAAAGACCCATCCGTTAAGGAACCTTCATTATATAAACTTCAGATATGATCAATAATGATATCCTGTTTTGTTTTTAAATTTTTAGTTGTCATTATAAGTAAATCATAACAAAAAAATAAGTGGCTTTAGTACAAAAATAGATAAAAAAAGTAAACCCGCTTGGGTTAATTACCTTTTTGGATTGCTCAAATAGCAGCCCCATATATACCAGCATCATTTTTAGTCTTGGCGATCAATATTTTAGTCTTCTCTAAAATAAATGGTAGTTGAATTTCCTTTAAATTTTCTTCAATAATATCTATAAGTGCTTGCCCAAGAACAGAGGGTCCTCCACCTATAATAACTGCTTCAGGATTTACTGCCGTTTGCATAATGGCTATATGATTACACAATGGTTTTAAGGCATCTCTTAAAATTTGCGTAACTTTAGGATCCTTTTGAATTATTTTAGAAGAAACATCTTTAATGGTAGTCTTTTCTTTAAAATGTTCTGTTAATAACTTCTCTATACCTGTTGCAGAAGATAGTGGTTCAACACAGTTTTTAAGTCCACAAGCACACTCAAATTTATTTTGCATAACTCCAGCATGTCCAAATTCACCAGCAAAACCATGAGCTCCACTAATTAATTTATCATCAAGTATTAGTCCACCACCAATACCAGTTCCAATTGTATATAGAATTATTGAACTATATTGTTTATCTAATCCTTTTCAATACTCGCCTAATGCAGCGGCATTAGCATCATTTACAACATACACATCTTTACCAAAAATCTTTTTAAATTCTTTTTTTGTATCAAAATCATTTAATTTAAGGTTTCCTGATAGAGTTACTATTCCTGTTTTATGATCTATGAATCCTGGCATAGACAAACCTATTCTGTCTACTTTTTCAAGATCCAAACCTTCAAGGTTATCCTTTATATTTTGAAATATATCACCTACTTTAGTTAAGATATTTCATCTTTTAATTATTTGCTCGTCTTTAATTAGTGCAACTTTTGCTGAAGTCCCACCCAAATCTATAGCTAAAATATTCATCGTTCTCTCCTTTTAAAATTCAACTCTCTTATAAAATTATAAACAATATATAGACAAAAAATACACTTGTAAATACATATTAAAACAGTATTAAAAAAACAATCTATATGTATTAAGATTGTTTTAATACTTAGAAATTAAGACATTATTTTTTTAATATCAGTAATAATAAACGTTTTTAGTTTGTAATCAATTTGATAATTATTTTTCGGAAGAATTTTTGAAGAGATTATTTGTTTTGCTATTAATGATTCTAAGTGTTTTTTAATATAACGTTTAATTGGTCTTGCACCAAATAAAGGGTCATATGAATTATTTGCTATTGCTTCAACTGCCTTTTTAGTAAAAGTCAGTTCAATTTTTTGTTCTTTAACTCTTTTTGTTAACTTAGCAAGTTCTAATGAAACAATTTGCTTAATAACAGTTTTATCTAATGAGTTAAAGGGGATAATTTCATCAATCCTATTTATAAACTCTGGTCTTAAGTATTTAATTAGGATTTCTTTGGGCTTGATTTTCTTTTTATTCATAAGTTCTTCAGAACCCAAATTGGTTGTCATTATTATAATCGTATTTTTAAAGTTGATTAACTTACCTTTTGAGTCTGTAACTTGACCATCATCCAATATTTGTAAAAGAATATTAAGAACATCAGGATGAGCCTTTTCAATTTCATCAAATAATACAATAGAATATAGTCTTTGACGAACAGCTTCTGTTAATTGTCCACCTTCGCCATATCCAACATAACCAGGTGGGGACCCAATTAATCTTGAAACGGCATGTTTCTCCATATATTCTGACATATCAAGTCTAACCATTGCTTTTTCAGTATCGAATAAGTTCTTAGCAAGAGTTCTTGCAACTTCTGTTTTACCAACACCTGTCATTCCCATAAAGATAAATGAACCTATTGGTTTATTTGGATCATTGATATTTGCTTTTGAACGCAAAATAGCATCTGTTACAAGTTCTAGCGCTTCATCTTGGCCTTTTACCGTTTCTTGGAGTGACTCTCTTAATTTCAATAATTTTTCTTTTTGAGATTCCAGTAAACTCGTTAATGGTATTCCAGTTCATTTTGAAACTATTTGAGCAATTTCACTTTCAGTAACAACTTCTTTTATTAGTGTGTTAGAGTTGCTTTTATTTCCAGCTTTTGCTTCTTCTAATTTTTGTTTAAGTTCAGGAATTCTAGAATACATTATTTCGGAGGCTTTCTCAAATTTTCCTTCTACCCTAAATCTATTTAGTTCTGCATTAGCTTTATTTAGTTCTTCTTTTAAATCTTTAACACTATTTACCGCTGATTTTTCATCGTGTCATTTTTTAAATAGTGTGTCATATTCTTTTTGTTGCTCTTTAAGTTCAATATCTATTTTGGATAATCTATTTTGGATACTTTCACCGGTTTCTTTGGAAAGCGCAGTTTTTTCCATAGTTAGCCTACCAATTATTTGCTTAGCCTTTTCTAATTCTTCAGGCATTGAATTCATTTCAGTTTGAATTCCTGCTGCAGCTTCATCAATAAGATCTATTGCTTTATCAGGTAAGAATCTATCAGATATATATCTTGTAGATAATTTGGCAGCTGAAATTAATGCATCGTCCTTGATGGTTACACCGTGAAATGTTTCTAATCTATCTTTTAGACCTCTAAGAATTGAGATCGTGTCATCTAATGATGGCTCATGAACTGCAATCTTTTGCATCCTTCTTTCAAGTGCAGCGTCTGATTCAATATACTTTCTATGCTCATCAAGAGTAGTTGCACCAATTAAATGCATTTCACCTCTTGCTAACATTGGTTTTATTATTTGTGCAGCATCCATCCCACCATCAGAATTTTTACCCATTCCTACAAGGGTGTGAAATTCATCAATGAAAATAATTATATTTCCATTTGAGTCTTTAACTTTTTTCATTAATGATTTCATTCTTTCTTCGAATTGACCTTGATAACTGGCACCAGCAATCATTGAAGGTAAATCTATCTCATATAATTCTTTATCTTTAAGATTTTCAGGCACTTCTCCATTTGCAATTTTTTGGGCCAAACCCTCTACAATGGCAGTTTTACCAACACCGGGTTCACCCACTAATATAGGGTTGTTTTTAGTTTTTCTAGAGAGTATTCTGATTATTCTCCTAATTTCCTCGTCGCGACCTATTACTGGATCTAATTTATTTTTGATAGCTTCATCAATTAAGTTACGGCCATATTCTACTAAAGGATCTTTTTGTGATTGATTGGGTGTAAAATTAAAGTTCATAATACCTCCTTTTTTAAAGAACATTATTTTTGTTCCTTAACTATTATAGCACCTTTTTAGCACTCTTAACATTAGAGTGCTAATTATTATCTAATTAAAAAAGAAGGATTTATTCCTTTCTTTTCTTTCTCTTAATTTTATTTAATTTATTTTTAGTCTTCTTCATTTGTTTTTTTTCTTCTTTTAGTTGATGAACCGGACTTTTAATTTGTTTTTTTTCTTCTTTTATTCGCTTTTTTTGTTCTTTGATTTGTTTTTTTTCTTCTTTTATTTGGTTAGCTGGACTTTCGATTTGCTCTTCATGAGTTTTTTGAATTGAATTTTCTTTTTGAATTTTTTGAGCTGAACTTTCTTCTTTTAATTGATTAAGTTTATTGTGTTCAAAAATTATTCTTCTTTTAATTGATTCATACTCTTCAAGATTTAAAATACCTTCTGTGTGTAATTTCCCAACTATTTTTAATTTATTTTCTGAAGAATTAAATCTATTTTTAATTCTTATTTGTTTGTTGATTGAATAGAAAATAGCAAATCCAATCATAAATATAAAGTTAATTAATCAAGGTCATATTGATCATATTGAAGCAATATCTAAAATTGACATTATAGTCATCACAATACCCACCAAGAATGATACCGAAGCAATTATTGTTATTGGTTTACCTGCTTCTTTTCTTAATTTTGTAAATGCAATACTCATTGCTATCGCAGTTATCCCAACAGATGCAGCGATTAATATTCCTCCAACAGCTTTAGAACCTGTGTTCCCAATATCCTCTAAGTTTTGAGAATTTGTCCCGCCTTGAACTCCTTTACTCAATAGGAAAGTAAAGATAAAACCTAGTAATATTGATATTGCTGCTATTAATCAAAATATTAAATTTATATTCATTATAATTTTTATTTTTTTTGTCATGTGTTAATTATAGTTTGTTTTTTTATTTTCAATATATATTTTTAAATTGTGATACATAAAAATAGCTCCAAGAATACTTATAGCAATGTAAAAAGGTATATAATTTAAATATAAAGGGGGTGCTATGGGATTTTTCATAACAATGTTTATTGTTTGGGCTATTTTAGCAATTGTATTTTTAATTGTTGAAATTAATACTGTTCAACAAGTAGGGTTTGCTGCGATGTTTGGTTCAATCATTGCCATCGCTGTGCATGCTAAATACAGTGACTTAATCTGGCCGGAATTTGTAGCGTTTGGTATTTCTTGAATTCTTTCATGATTAGTATTGTATTTCATAATTTTTAAGAATAAACGGTTTATTCATGATTCTGAAGATGGTTACTTAGATTTTATAAATCAAGAGTATAAAACTATTTCAGGAAATGAAAAGGGATTTGGAAGAATTGTTATTGGTGACAAAAACTTTAGATTCAAATCTGAAGATAAGATTAAAAAAGGCGAAGTTGTAATCGTTAAATCAATTAAAGGTGCAACTTTTATAGTAAATAAAAAAATAGGAGAGTAAAATGGGAATAATATTAGGAGTAGTAATAGGTGTTATAGTTCTTTTAATTATTGTATTTGTTTGTTTAGGAATAAAAATTGTTCCACAAACAAATGTTTTCGTAGTTGAAAGACTTGGTTCATTTAAGAAAATTTTAAAAAATGGTGTTAACTTTATAGTACCAATTATAGATAGGCTAGTTTTAAAAGAAACATTAAAAGAGAAAGTTTTAGACTTTCCAGCTCAGGACGTTATTACAAAAGATAATGTTACAATGAAAATCGATACAGTTGTTTATATGCAAATAACTGATCCTAAACTATATGCTTATGGGGTTATGAACCCAATAAGCGCTGTAGAAAACTTAACAGCAACAACATTACGTAACTTAATTGGTGATCTTGAATTAGACCAAACACTAACATCAAGAGATGTAATTAATGAAAAACTTAGAGAAATATTGGATGTTGCAACCGATCCTTGAGGTATCAAAATCATTCGTGTTGAATTAAAAAATATCTTACCACCAGAAGATATTAGACGTGCCATGGAAAAACAAATGCGTGCAGAACGTGGTAAACGTGAAAAAATTCTTGATGCTGAAGGTGTAAAAGAAGCAGAAATACTTCGTGCCGAAGGTGAAAAACGTTCTTCAATCCTTATAGCCGAAGGTGAAAAGCAAAGAGAAATTTTACAGGCTGAAGGTAGAAAAGAAGCGATTAAGTTAATTAATTCTTCAAACCCAACAGAGTCTTCATTAATTCTTAGAGGATATGAAGCCCTAGTACAAACTGCTAACTCAGAAGCTGCAACAATCATCTTGCCTTCAGAGTTAACAAATATAGCTTCAATTGCTTCAACTTTTACAGGAACTGCAAAAGCAACAAAAAAAGCTGCAACAAAAAAGACACCTGCTAAAAAGTAAATAATTAAGGAACTTGAAAGAGTTTCTTTTTTAATACTAAAAAACATTCACTATTAAAATTGATAAATAAATCAATATATTTAACAAGTCAAATTCAGTATAATTACCATTCTTTTGTCTTGTATTTCGATATAAAAAACACCCTTTAGGATGTAAATATTTTTTACGTTTGTTGATGTCTATTTTTGAACCATTTTTAATACTTCAAATCATCCACCGTATTTATCCCTAAAACAAATTGTTTAGTAACTGAATATCTAATACCATTTACTTCACCTTTAGTAGAAGAACCAATTTCATCAATACTCTTCTTAGAAAGTAACATCTTGTTTTCAGGAATAATTGCACCATCTTTTACTGGTGGCCAAATTAATTTAATAGTTGGTTCACCAACATTGCCAAAACAATCTTTTTGTTCTTCTCTAATTCAACTTAAAGTTCTCTTCATTAATTCTCCCTTGTTATTTTCATTAATTTTAATGTATGCATAGTATCGCTAAGAGCACGGTGATCCTCTTTGCTTGCTAAATTAAAATCTACTATTAATGATTCTAATTTATAAGTTTTTCTTCCAGGTCATTTAGCTTTAAATAAATCAATAGTATCAAATCACTCACTTGTCTCAAAATCAATTGAATGTTTTTTTAGGTTTTCTCTAATAAACCCTTTATCAAAAGGTGAATAATGAGCAAAAACATTTAAATCTTTTGAAAACTTGCTCAACATTGTCAATGCTATTTCTATTTCAATCCCTGATTCTTGAACCATTCTATTTGTTATTCCTGTTAAATTAGTTATAAAAGGCGGAATGTTTTTATTACTTTCGACTAAAAGTTCAAAAGTATCCAATACTTCTAGTGTTTTTCCACAAACCTTAACAGCTGCAATTTCAATTATTTCTTCAGTTAATGGTGAAAATCCTGTTGTTTCAATATCAAGAACTATAAAGTCTTTTCCATTATTAATCATAAATTCTCCTCTTATTCATTTTCATTATCTTTGTTTTATGTTAAGCAAAATCTCCTAATAATTCTTTCATTAAATCATCATCTAATTCCTGCTTGTGTATAGCTTTTTGTTCGGGTATTTTTGTTTCTCTATCATTTTCAGATATAACCACCTTTTGAACAGTTTCTGGTTCAAATTCAACTATGTCTTCAACACTTTGTTGGACAAGAGAATTATCATTTAATAATGAATCCATATAATTCTCGTCATAAGACTGTTGGTAAGTTCCTGTTTTAACTTGTGGTTTTGGTCTAGGCATTTTGAATTTTTTAGTTTCAGGTTTTTCTGTAGCACTAAATTCTGGCAATTTTAATTCATTTATAAGTTTATCCATAAATTCATCATCGAGTCTTTGTCTATGTACTTCTTTTCCTTGTTTTGGCGTTTTTTGTTTTACATTTTTATTTGCAGTTGGTTTGGGCGCAATTTCTTGAGTTAAGTTATATTTCTTTTCGAAATCATTAAAGAATTCTTCTGAAGATTTACCACCAAATAATGAGTCTTTTAATATTTGCTCAACTTGGCTTCCTTTTTCTTCTTTTGAATATTGTTCCTTCATAAATTCTACAAATCTCTCTGCAGAGTTTATATATGCAGTAATTAATATATAGTATTCTTCATGTTTTTTTAACACTAATGTCATATCTACTTCTCCAAATGAGATATCACAAATGAATATATCATGTGTCTTATAAGTCATCATGATTTTATGTTTTCCATATATTTTTGAACGTATAAATTGTGCGTATTCTGGCTTTTCTTTTTTAACGTCTAATCTTTCGTTCATTCTGTTTAAGGCATGTGTGGAAATTCTAATAATTCTATCTGAAAAGATTTCCTTAGATTTAATTCTTAATTCACTCATTGGTATAACTTGTTGCGCAAACTTATCAACTATCTGGCTTGTTAGTTTTAAATTGTTTAAAGTCATATATAAATTATACATTGTTATAACAATTGGGATGAAAGTTAAGGAACAATTATTTAAAAAATGATTTTAATGATATTTGTTTCTCTTTTTCTAAGTTTTTTAATATTAGGATCCAAAATTTTCGTTTAATTTCTTATTAAATTTTGTGGATCATAATAATTTGGTTATGCATTTATTTAAAAAAATATCCTTGTAGAGATAATTAAAATAGTCTTTATAAATTATTTAATGCCAAAAATATCAAAAACATTTGTGGCTATTGATTCCGTTAATTCTTCTAGAGATTCACCTCTTAATTCAGCCAAATATTTAACTGTATCTTTTACAAAAGCGGGTGTGTTTTTCTTACCTCTATGTGGGACTGGAGCTAAATATGGGGCATCAGTTTCAGATAAAACCCTATTTGCAGGAACTTGCTTTGCAGCTTCTTTAAAGTCATGAGCATTTTTAAAAGTTACAATACCTGAAAAAGATATATAACAACCAATATTTAAGTATTCTTGTAGCTTTTCAGCACCATAAGCATATGAATGCATAACTATCCTTAAATCTCTATATTTTTCTTTCGAAAGGACCTTTATTGTATCTTCATGAGCATCTCTTGAGTGTATAATGGCAGGCAATCTTTTTTCTAAAGCTAAATCCAGCTGTTCTTCTAAAACTTTAATTTGAACTTCCTTTGAAGGATTATCTTCTCAATGATAATCCAAACCAATCTCTCCAATGGCTACTACTTCTTTTGTGAGGTTTTCTCTTATGAATTTTGCATCTGAAGGACCAGTTGCATCATTTGGATGTATTCCAATAATTGGATATATTCCTTTATATTTTTTGGCAATTTCAAGTGTTTCTGGAATAGTTCCTCTTTCACAACCAACAACAAACATTGTTGCTACTTCATTTTTAAAAGCTGCTTCTATAACTTCTTCATAATTATCAAATTCAGAAGGCACTACGTGCATATGTGTATCTATATATTTCATACAATAATTATAATTAAAAAAGATTATAAAAAAAGGCAAATATATTATTTACCTAAACAGAAATTTTTAAACATAGAATCCAATAAATCTTCTTGGTCTGCCTTACCTAGAATATTAGCAAGATCATCTCAAGCTTTTTGAATATCAATTATGATGGTATCAGGACCAAGTTGCATATTAAGACCGCTAATTGCATCTTGAATTGATATTAAAGATGCTTTAATTAGTGAAAGTTGTCTTGTGTTGTAAACAATTCTTTCATCATTTAAATCAATATTTTTGAATTCTTCTTCAATTGCTTCATAAAGTTCTTTTAATTCATTTTCCTTTGCAGAAATTGATATACCTTTTTGTTGAACTAAATCATTTTTATTTCAAACTTTTAAATAAGGTTTTCCTTTAGCTGCTAATTCGATTTCTTCATCTTCTTTTGTTTGACCCTCTTTTGAATCTATTAGATGAATTACAAGATCTGATTTTGAAATCTCTGAGATTGATTTTTCAATACCAATTTTTTCAATTTTATCTTCAGTCTTATGAATTCCTGCAGTATCTTTAATCTTAAGTAATACTTGACCAACCTGCAATGAACCTTCGACAATATCTCTTGTTGTCCCAGGTGTATCAGTAACAATGGCTTTTTCTTCTTGTAAAAGAGCATTTAATAACGAAGATTTACCAGCATTTGGTTTACCAACAATAGCAACACTCACACCTTCATAAATGACTCTTGATGAAGTTGAGACACGAACAATTTCTTTAATTTCATTCTCTATTTTCATTAATGCAGGCAATAAATTTTCAGTTGTAAGTTGTTCAACATCATCATATTCAGGATAATCAATATTAACTTCACATGTTGCAATGATGTTTAATAGTTTATTTTTAAGTTCATCAATTAATTTAGAAGTTTTACCATCGAATTTTTTAACTGATAATTGTGTTTGTGACTCAGACTTGGCATGAATTAAATCATTAATTGCTTCAGCTTTAACAAGGTCCATTTTCCCATTCATAAATGAACGCCTTGAAAACTCGCCATTCTCTGCCATTCTTGCACCATTTGCTAATATTAGTTCCAATATTTTATTAGTATTTACAACACCACCATGAGCATTAATTTCTACAGTATCTTCTCCTACAAAAGTATTTGGCCCAACAAATCAAGCGACTAGCACCTCATCCACCATTTGTTCTTGATCCATAATATTACCAAAAGTTAGTGTTTTATCCTTACCAACTTTACCAGTAAATATTTTTGAAACTATGTCAAAAGCTTCAGGTCCAGAAACCCTAATAATTGATATTGCTTGATTTATATTTCCCGAAGAAATTGCTGCTATTGTGTCATACATATTTGAATTATAAATAAATTATTAAAAAATAAGAATGTTTATTTTATTGTTTTTATTACACTTCTAATATAAAATTAAAATATATAAAAATTAAGGGGGCCATAGTGAAAAAACAAAAATTACAAATTACACCCATCATTAGT
This sequence comes from Mycoplasma marinum, assembly GCF_004335975.1. Taxonomy (GTDB): domain Bacteria; phylum Bacillota_I; class Bacilli_A; order Mycoplasmatales; family Metamycoplasmataceae; genus Mycoplasma_K; species Mycoplasma_K marinum. The sequence continues at coordinate 34,039 of NZ_PSZO01000008.1, read as the reverse complement.
GCGGCATTCAATTTATTAATTGGGGCAGTTATTATTTGAGCTTTGACAATGATTGTAATTCTTATATTAAGATTTTATAATGAGGCAAAGGGCCTACTTTATGCAAAAGATTTTAAAGAATATTTAGATGATATTAGCAATAATATACAAAAACATAAATGAACTAATCCTGAATTACAAAAATTTGCTGATTTATTTAACCAAAGTTTTGGAGAAAATAGAATTATATTAAAATCTAATGGAACTTCTATTGAAAATACAATAATACTTAAAAACCAACTACAGATGTTGCTTAATGATAAAACAACAAACGCACAAACAATTAAGGCGATATTATTTGTTGCTGGTCAAGGGGAACTAAAATTCTTTGACATTTCAGTTACTCCACATGTAAAAGAATTTATTATAAGTGCCGCTAAATTTGCACAACATATAGATATAGATGGAATTATCAATGATATTCAAAGTGGTTCAAACATTAAACCAGAAATATTAATGTATATGATTAAATCTGCAGGAGCATGATTCACTGATATATCTGGTGATTCAGCTATATGATTACTTGTTTTCATTATAGCTTGAGGTGTTGCAATAATATTCTCGATTGCTAATAAATTAATTAGATTTGCAGCAGATTTAAAAGCAGGAATGTGACTAGTATTTTGGGCTATAATGATGCCAATATTTGGTTTTATTTTCTATCCATTAATATCATTAAAATATTTATTTAAAAATAAGGTAAAAAACTCTTTATAATATATAGAGTAATAAATGCCCGCGTGATGGAATGGTAGACATGAGAGATTCAAACCCTCTTGCCTCGTGCGTGCTGGTTCAAGTCCAGTCGCGGGTACCATATCAACATTGTTGACCATACCAAAAATAAAGAATCTTCTTGATTCATAAAAGACTTTCTTCTTTTAAAGGGGATAGTCTTTTTTTAATAACAAAATAAATAAAGGTTTAAAAAAATAGCAATCCTTTAAGATTGACCATTTTCTTATTTTTCTTTTTTGTAAAAACTACTATCTCTTTCATTATCTTTAAATTTATCATCTAGAGCTAATTTATTAACTTTTTCAGATAATTCAAAATCAACAATTCACATATTTCTACTTTTAGCATTACGCTTGTTTTGAGTTCTTGCCATATATAAAGCGTCAAAGTTTGTTAATTCATCATCAACAAGTTTAATTTCGGGAAGTCTTGTATTTTCCTGGATTGCTTTAAAGACGGCTTTTGTTGTTGTCCCAGTTGTATAAAAATCATCAACAAAGATATAATGAACATTTTCTTTTTCTAATACTTCAGGATTAAACTTAACTTTTCATTTGGGAAAAACACTCTCAATTGTTTTCTCTCTTTCTTCTTTATCCTTTAAGAAGTGAAGTCCTCTGTATTCTGGTGTTTTAATTTTAATGAATTCAACACCTTCAATGTTTTCAACAACAAACTTCATTGTTTGGTCTCAACTGTTTTTCCTTGGTGGAAGAACAATAATTGGTGTTGAACCTGATTTTACGATCATATCAATTCTTCATTTAAGAAGCTCTAAAAAGGCCTCTATAACGTCTGTTGTATATTCGCTTTCCTTTGATTTAAATGCATTAAAGTATCCAAAGTTTCAGGGCGCTTTATATCAAATCATATATCATGATTTACACATATCAGTTGGATTACCATTCCTTCAATCCAAGGGATTTGTTGTTGGTTTAATTTGTAAGTTTTCTTGATTCTTCATTTTGTTCTCCTAAGTATCTTTTATATATCATCTCATAAATGGTAATAAAGGCGAATAAAACAATCATTTAAATTGTTTCAAGAGTCATGTTAATAAAAAATATCTCAGAAAATTTTCCACTAAAAGCAAAGAGTATATAATTATTTTATGCAAATACCATTAAAAGAATTTTTTAAAAATAGCTCTAAAGGAAGCTTCTCTCTTTCACCAGATAGAACAAAAATAGCTTTCTTAGACTCATATAAAGAAAGAAGAAATATCTATATATTAGATGTTGAAACTGAAGAAGTAGAAATCATTACAACTCAACAAAGAAGAAATATTTATTCATACAGTTGGAAAAATAATGACAAAATTTTATACACACAAGATAACAATGGAGATGAAAACGATCATGTTTTCTTAGTTGATATAAAAACAAAAGAAGAAAAAGATATAACTCCTGGAGAAAAATTAAAAGTTGCAGGACTTGATACTTTAAATATTGATGTTTACATTGATAAGAGAGAACAATATAAAAATAAGATATTAGTTTCTCACAATGAAAGAAATGGTGCTTCTTTCGACTTATATATGTACGACATTGTTACAGGAAAAAGAGAACTTGTAGAAGAACATGAACTTGGAGAAGATTCATTATTATTCGATATGGATTTATTCAAAAGTATTTATACTTCAAAAACAATCCAAGGTGGAGATAAAATATTTAAAGACGGGAAAGAAATTAAATTTGTTAGTTCAAAAGATAGTTTTTCAATTCTTGGCTTTACTTCAAAAGCTAAAGATAAAGTTTATGTAATGAGTAATGAAAATAGAGATAAAACAGCTATTTTCACAGCAGACTTAAACTTGAACATTATTGGTGATCCCATTTTTGAAAATGATATTGTTGATGCTGGAGCATTAAGAGTTGACTACTTTACCAAAAAACCAATTTGTGTTTGATATGAAGAAGAAAAATATGATGTTAAATATTTAGACAAAGAAGTTGAAGCAAAACATAATAAATGAAGAAAAATGTTAATTGAAAGATTCCCAGCTGAAAAAGATTCAATAATAATTGTTGGGGCTTTACTTGGTACAAACGATAAAATTGTTTCGTTTAGCACAATGAGTGATAAAAAACTTAGAGATGAGTACTTCTATTTTGCCGATCAAGATAAGTTAATTAAAATGAGTGAAGATCAAAAATATTTAATCCCTGAAAACTTAGTAGACATGAAACCAATTTCATACAAAGCAAGAGATGGTCTAACAATACACGGTTATCTAACTCTTCCAAAAGATGTTAAAGGACCAATCCCAATTATCGTTAACCCACATGGTGGACCTTGAGTAAGAGACTCATGAGGTTATAGTCCAGAAGCGCAATTCTTTGCTAATAGAGGATTTGGTTGGTTCCAACCTAACTTTAGGATTTCTACAGGTTATGGTAAAGATCACTTTGTAAAAGGTTGACACCAATGAGGACTTAATTGTCAACATGATGTAACTGATGGAACACATTGATTAGTTGAACAAGGTTATACAAAACCAGGAATGATCGGTATTTATGGTGGATCATATGGTGGATATGCAACTCTTATGGGAATTATCAATGAGCCTAAGTTATACTCAGCAGCCGTTGATTATGTTGGAGTTTCTGACTTATTCACATTTTGAGATGGTTTCCCCGATTACTGAAAAGTACCAGGAAATATTTTTGAAGAAGCGATGGGTAATCCTTATGACAACCCAGAGCACTCAAAAAGAATTTCTCCAGTTTACAGATCAAGCGAAATTGAAACACCTCTAATGGTTGTTCAAGGAGCAAAAGATCCACGTGTTCCAATTAAACAAGCAGAACAAATTGTTGAATCAATGAAGAAAAATGGTGTTCAAGTTGAATACATTTTAAAAGAGAACGAAGGTCATGGATTTAGTAATCAAGAGAACAGATTTGATCTTTATGAAAAGATGCTAAACTTCTTTAACAAGCATTTAAACAAATAGGTAACTTTACCTATTTTTTGTATTTAACATTGTGAAATGCACTAGTGAAAAGGTAAAAGGTAGATAATTAATATGGGCAAGGTAATTAATGGAATTATCTAGCCCAAAGATTTTATGAATATATTCGATATATTATATACTTAATATGAATATAATAAAATCCGTCGCTTAGAAAGAAAGTAGGCAGGCGTAAGCCAAACCTTAACTTATAGTTGAACTCATCTTTTAATCGCAAGATGTATTTAAATTAATGGACTTTATAATTTAATATAAAAAAATAAAAAACCTCGTTTAAAAACAAACTTATAATAGTTTGTTTTTTCTTTGCAAAAATCACAACAGAGATATGAAAACCTTATTTAAAGAGGGAAAATACAATTATAAATATTGCTTTTTGGTGCTATTACTTAATTTATATACTTTATGTATGTATTTAAGTATGTACTATTCATATTTCATTTTTGAGATTGTTATAATTATTATGTTCGGAAATTCTTGTATTCCGGGCAATGAGGTTAATTTCCTCATAATATCATTTTTATTAATATTAAAAGAGAGGTCTTAGTCACACCTCTCTTTATCATACCCAAATTTAAAATGCAACACTTATTTAGATTTAAGCGTTGCATTTTTTATATGTTGTTTTTAAATCAGTATTGTTTCTAAAAATCCATTTAATTATCTTTTCATAATTTGAGCAATGGTTCTCTATCCTTATCCAAACTAATTTCATAGTGTTTTGATTTTATTTTTTTATATACAAAAATCGCTCTTTCATACATTCTTTCAAATGTTAAATCTGAATTAGTTAATTTATTAAAGTGTTCCACCAATTCTTTTTGATCAAGTTTATGGTTTGTGATTCTTATTGAAGCTAACCCCATATGTTGTAATCAATGACATAATGGGCAAAGAGCAAGGAATCTTACAAATACCCGTTCCTTAGTGTGGTAATCAAAAACTCAAAGCTCGTGAGCTTCTACAGGATCTTTTGTTCCTTGTCCTCCACAAACCTCACAAGAATAATCAGCCCTCTTAAAAACTTCTTTTTTAATAGTACTCCACATTTGGGGACCCATTCAAGTTTGAGGGTTAATATATTTAGGTGAGCTTGGTAGGGATTTTGGAATCAATATTCATTCTATTATGTTTTTTGATATTCCCATTCTTTAATTATAATTCTATTTATTAATAAAAAACCTTTTTTTAGTTGTTTTAATGCTATCTTTTACTATTTTATTGAGATAATCATTAACTTCTTTGGGGGCAGTTTTAATAGGATTATGTCTTACCCCAATGATTTTTACCTCTTTTTTAAGAGAATTTACATATGAAATGAAAATCTTAGTACTTATAACTGAATCATCTTTTCCAACAATAAAGTATGATTTTGACTTCAGAACCTTATATCTTCTATCTAATTTACCCATAAATGTGTCATCTAATACTGTTTCATTTAAAATTTTCGCTCAAATAGAGTCTCTATCTAAAAATTTATGAACTCACTCATATTTTTCTTTTGCTTTTTCCTCGATTTTATTTGAAAGAATTAATGCAAGTTTGCTTTTAGGCTGGTGATGGTTTTTTAAGAATTTATAACCTTTTGATTCAATCATTGAAGGTGTGATTGTTGAAAGGAATATAACCTTCTTAACTCTTGGATGAATACCTACTTTTGAAACTATCCCTCCCGCTAGTGAATGCCCAAGGAGAATAATTTTTTTATTTCTGTTTTTCTTGATGAAATATTTAACAATTTTTACCAATTCATCATATTCAATATCTTTTTTTGAATCTTCAGGAATCATATCTATTGCAATAATATTGTATTCATTCTTTAAAGTGAATAGGTTTTTTGCGAAAATTGAACTTGAATTAAACCCATGAACAAAGATTATTGTCCATTTTGAACCATTGTTTTTTTCGAAATATCTAATGTTCTGCCCATTAATTTTTTTATTCTTATACATAATTACATTTTAACATTGTATATGTAATATATAATATAGAAAATAGTTTTACTTAAAGAGACTATTAGTTCAGAAAGAGAAATATGAAATATAGAGTATACATAGATTTTGAAGCATTCAATTTCTTGGGTGTTAGAAATGCACAACCATTCGCATTCTCGATAGCTACAATTGACCCAAAAACCAAAAAGGTAAAAACCAAAACTTTCGTTAATGATTTTGATAAAAGATGAAGCGTTGAGTTTATGAAAGCAAGACTTGTTATTTGTATTAAGAAAATTGTTAATAGTACAAAAGTAAATATATTGGAAGAAGTTGAATTTGTAGCATTTGGTGCTGAGTTAGAATCTTCAATACTTAAAGTATGATTCGGACATAAAGTTAAAGTTACTGACCTAGGAAAAAACTTACACGGAAGTTTAAACTCACTTACAGTTTCTTATGGAGAAAATAAAACTTACTTCAATGAGTATTATGGAAAATTCTTAGATCACCTACCAGATATAAAAATTAAAAGACTTAACTTAATGGGAGATGGCGCATTTGTAGGTATGTTTGGTTCATTCATGTTACAAGACCCACGTTATAAAGCAAAATTTTCAGGAGTAAACTTTACACAACTAGAAATGGCTAAAATCTTACAAATAATGAAAACTTATTCTGTTGATGATGTTCTAAGATTAATTTATTTAGAAGATAATCTAGAAGAAGTAAGACGAATATCAGAAAAGCATAAAGTTATAAATAGAGAAATACAAAGCCTTAATAATAAAAAGCGTATGTATGCAACAACAATTAAATGTTTAACTTCAAAACCAGAGGCAACAATTGAATCACTACAAAAAGAGATTTCAATTATTGAAACACAAGTAATTGATTTAAAGGATAAAAAATAATAGCAACGTTGCTATTTTTTATATAACTTTTATTTTTCAATAATTGAACTAAGGATTCTTTTTTGGAATCTTTCATAACCAATCTCTTCAAGTCACTCAATAATTTTTTCTTCTAAATTAGGTCTCTTAAAGGTTTTTTTAAAACTCTCAGGTTCTCCGTTTTTTAGTGAATTTAATTCAATGGAAAAAATTCCATCAAGATCACTTGTATTAATTGAAACTTCCGGTTCAAAATCAATTGGAACTTCACCTGTTTTAATAACATTATCTAATTCAGCTAAGACAATTTCAGTTGTTTTTTGCTTAAAACTAGCCTTCACTTTTTTCTTTCTTTTAAATATCATTATTCATTACTCCTTATTAATCCATTAATTTAATTTTACTTTATTTCTTTTCTTTATCTTGTTTAAATTTTGCTACAAGTAAATCTAATAACGCTACAAAATATAAATCTTTAGTGGTAACTCTAAAATATTCATCATTATAACTAAAAAGAAAATCACTAGATGTTTCATCAAGGTCAAATTCGAATTCAACAACCCTTTTTAGCTTGAATGCCGTGTTTTCCTGGTCATTGTTTATAATCAACCTATCTTCACTAATTCACATGTTACAACTCTTTAATTCACCTTCTGGTTCTTTAAGATTAAAATCAACATTAGATATTTTACCAAGTGCCTGGTAAAGTAACTTTTCATCATTTTTTTGATTAGTTGGTTTATTTGTTATGGAGATATCATAACCTTTATCAAGTATTTCATCTTGATATTTTCTTAGAGTATCAAATAAGGGATTTTGCAAAAGTTTATTTCTTTTACGTCTTGCGGAAATAGTGACAAGAAATGTAATGGCAAATACAACAACTAGAGCTACAATAATTAATATATTTCTATGCATATTAATCCCCCTTAATTTTATTAGTTAAATTAATTATCTTATAAAATCCAATTTTACAATAAAAAAATCGCCACTAATGACGATGTTTCATATAAATAATTCCATTTTTGTCATATTTATAATCACATATTATTGCATTAACTTTCTTGTTTTTCATTAACTTTTTAAAAACTCTTTTTGTTTTAATAGTTCAAATATTGTAAGGCAATTTCAAAGTATCATATTTAAGCTTTAAGTGCGGAAGTGCAAAAAGCCTAATTGAAGGATTTAAAAAATTACAAACTGCTTTTATTTCTTTTTTAGGTATCTTTGAAAAGTTCTTGTGTCTTTTTCAAAGGAAGCCAATTTGAACATTTTCATCTAATTCTCTAATTCTTTTTAAAGTATCAAAATTAAATGAAGACAATATAAAATTTTGTTTTGGGTATTTATAAATTTCTTTTAAGACGAGTTCCTCAATACCTATTTGTTCATTTACATCTGTTTTTAGTTCAATATTAATCAACTTAAAAGAATCTTTAAAATCTTTTAAAAACTCTTTGAGGGTTAGTATTTTTTCATTCCTAATTCCAGCGAAATTATTTGCAAAATTAAATTCTTCAAGTTTTGATAATTCCATATCTTTGACATACCCTCTACCATTACTTGTTCTGTTAATTTTTTCATCATGAATAATGACTATCTCATTATCTAAAGTTAAATGTACATCCAATTCAACGCCATCAAATTTAAACGCTTTTGCTTCTTCAAAAGCTGTTCGAGTATTTTCCGGAGCTATACCAGACATACCACGGTGTGCAAGGTTATATTTCATCATATCCTCCTTATTTATAAAAACATCGATATTAAATCAATGTATCAAATTAATTATACAATGATAACTAACTTTTACCTAATGGGTCAATACCTTAAAAATAGTAAAAAATACTATAAAAAGGTGAAAATTGCATTAAAAAAGCATTAAATGCTTATTTTTTCAATAATTTAAGTCCAATTCTTTTTCTTTCTTTTTCAAGAGAAATGATCTCAACTTCAACTATTTTTCCTACTGAAACTACTTCTAAAGGATTTTTAACATATCCTTCACCCATATTTGATTTATGAATTAATCCAGCAGTCTTAACACCAAGATCAACAAAGGCACCAAATTCAGTAACGTTTTGAACTCTACCTTCCATTACTTGACCAATTTCCATATTATCAATTGAAAGAATTTCTGTCTTAAGTATTGGTGCATCATATGAATCACGAACATCTCTTTGAGGGTTTGAAATACCATCAACAATATCTTGAATTGTATATTTGTCAGATTCATATTTATTAGCAAGTTCTTGTATGCTAAGTTCTTGCAATTGATTAGCCTGTCCAATTTGTTCTAAAGAAATTTTATTTTCTTTAATAATAGCTTTTGCTATTTTATATGATTCAGGGTGAATTGAAGTTGAATCAAGTTTATTTAATCCATCAATTATTCTCAAGAAACCAATAGCTTGTTCATAAGTTTTAGAACCAAGACCTTTAACTTTCTTGATTTCTTTTCTTTCTTTAAATACACCATTAGTTGTACGGTGTTCAACAATGTTAGTTGCGACTTTTGAAGAAAGACCTGAAATGTATTGTAAAACTTCTGCACTTGCTGTATTAATGTCAACTCCAACTTGGTTAACAATTTTTTCAACAACAAAACCTAATTGAGCATCAAGTTGTTTTTGATTAACATCATGTTGATATTGACCAACACCAATTGCTTTTGGTTCAATTTTTACTAATTCATTAAGAGCATCTTGATAACGTCTTGCAATAGAAATAGCAGAACGTTGTTCAACTTGTAATTTAGGGAATTCTTTTTGAGCAACTTTTGAAGCAGAATAAACTGATGCTCCTGCTTCTGAAATGATTGTAAATGGAATGTTCATATTTCTAGATTTAAGATACTTAGCAACAAGTTCCATTGTCTCTCTTGAAGCAGTACCATTACCAATAACAATAACATCAATATCAAAGTTTTTAAATGTATCGTCAAGAGTTACATAAGCATCACGTTCTTTAAAAACATAAATTACACCAATTGTTTTTGGTGCTCCTGTTCTATCAATAACTGCAGTTTTACACCCAGTTCTAAATCCTGGATCAATTCCAAGAACTGTTTTACCTTTTATAGCAGGAGTTAATAGTAGTTGTTCTAAATTATTTGCAAATATTTCGATTGCTCCAGTTCCAGCTTTTTCAGTAAGATCAGAACGGAATTCACGTTCAATAGATGGCTTAATTAAACGTTTAAAACCATCTTTAACAGCAGCTTCAATATAAGGTGCTGTAGAATCATTGTTATATCTATTCATGTTCTTAATAAGGAAGTCAGTAACTTGTGTTTGTGAATAATCAAATGTAACTGTAAGTACTTTTGCTTTTTCAGCACGGTTAATAGCAAGAACTTGATAGTTAGCTAATCATCTTAACTCTTTTTCAAATTCATAATATGTTTTATAAACTTCTTTTTCATCCACAGCTGATTTTTTTAATTTAGTTTTAAGTTTAGCATTTCTTAAAATGAAATTTCTTACTCATTTTCTAAAAAATACTCTTTCAGAAGCATACTCAGCAATAATAAATTGTGCACCTTCAATAGCTTCTTCAATAGTTGAAACTTTGTCATTAATAAATTCCTGTGCTTTTTGCTTAACATCTAAATAATTTTGTGCTGCAAGAATTATTTTTGCAAATGGTTCTAAACCCTTAGCAACAGCTTCAGTAGCTTTTGTTTTTTTCTTCTCTTTAAATGGTAAATAAATATCTTCGATGTCTTTTAGAGTTGTTGCTTTAAGAAGTTGATCCTTAAGTTTATCTGTTAACATACCTTTTTCATCGATAAGTCTGATAACTGCTTCTCTTCTTTCTTCTAGTGACTTTTGCTTAGCATAGTAAGTTTCAATGTCTTTAATTTGATTCTCATCAAGTCCGCCTGTAATTTCTTTTCTATAACGTGCAATAAAAGGGATTGTTGAGCCCTCACTCAACATATTCAATACTGTTTGCACTTGTGATTCTTTAAGTTTTAAATCTTCCGCAATAATGTTAATTAAATTCATATCTATATTATATAAAAAATACAATTTAAAAGAGGGATGTATTTAGAAAAATGATTTTTGACATTAAAATGATTATTCAAAATATGCACACTTTTACATCAAAATATTTATAATTGTTTTGTAAAAATAACAACACATTAAAGGAGAAAACTAATGGCACAATTAGTAAACACTAGAAAAGAAGGAAATCCAGAAGGATTTAACCCAAATGTTGATAACAGCGCAAAATCAGCAAACGCAAGTATTGGGGGTAAAATTATTTGATATATTTCATTCTTATTAATCATCCCTCTAATTATTCACGTAGTGATGAGAAATGGAATGAACAAGCAACAATCAAGAGTTAATGAATTAGCCTCAGGTATTGATGTTCAGCTTAAAAAACGTAGAGATACACTTATTAAACTTCTAGAAGCTACAAAAGCTTATATGAAACACGAAAAAGATGTTTTAAGTGACGTTACAAAATTAAGAAAAATGACAATTACGCCAAACAACAGAGCTGAAGTTGCTCAAAAAACAGAATCTGCTCTAGGTAGATTGATAATGACAGCAGAAAACTATCCAGATTTAAAAGCGAATGAATCTATTACACAACTTATGGATCAAGCATCATATTTAGAAAGAGAAATTAGTGCTGCAAGAAGACTTTACAATTCTTCAGTAAGACAATTTAACCAAAAACTATTTGCATGACCTTCATCAGTTCCTGCAACTGAACTAGGACTTGCAACTCTTCCATATTTTGAAGCTTCAGCAACAGATAAGAAAGATGTTGAGTTTAACTTCAACTAAATAAAATATGAAAAAAGTAGAACCAATATTAACAAGAGAAGAATATAAAAGAAAAATAGAAGAACCTCTTAGAAAAGAAATTACTGATGCAGTAACTTCTTGCCAGGATGTAGTAAATAAAAAACTTAAATCAGTTGCCCAAACATGATATAAAGTTACAAAAATTGCTTTAATAGTCATTGGAACTATTATGATTATCATCGGTATGTTCACAGGTGGTGGAGCAGCACTAATAGCACTAGCAGGTTTAGGTTTAATAGCAATAATTGTTGGGATAATTATGTTCTATTATTCAAGCGTTAAATATAAAGGTGTTGATGAAATTTATAGAGAGTCAATGGACCTTGAAAAAATTTACAAAACAGCTATAGGCGGATTACCTGATTTTGAATATGTATCAAATGAAAATGTAATTTCAAAAAACCTTATTAGACATACTTATAAAATACCAAATGATGCAGTAATTAAAAATGCTTCAAATCACTTTAAAGTAACATTTAAATCAAAATATTTAATCACATTCCAATCTGGTTTATTCCACTGAGTAAGATATTCAACAGATTCAAAAGGGAATAGAACTAGACAAGACTACTATCGTGATTCTGGCTTTGCTAGTGTTCATTTTGATAAAAGTGAATCTGATCATGAATTTACAATGCATAGAAAAAATTGATTCTCTAATACTCAAATAGATAAAATAGAATTAGAAAATAGAGATTTTATGAAGAAAACAAAATTCAAGTCAAATAATGAAATTAAGGCAAGAATGATGTTTACTCCACTTGCTATGGAAGAAGTATTAAAACTACAAAAGAATATGAAACTATCTTTTGATTTAGTTAAAAAAGGTAATGTAGCTAATTTCTCATATGGTTCAGTTAAAAATCAATTTATAATTGATGCAAAAGCTGCAAAAACAATAGATGAAACAGTAAATAGATACTTTAATGATATTATTGAAGATTTCTACTATTTATATGAAATACTAGGGTCGGTTACAATCCCTCCAGTACTATAATCATAAATAATTAATTGAGTCTCTTAGGAGATTCTTTTTTTTAAATAAAAAAATAACCACAAATGTGATTATTAGCTAAAGTCAACTAAATCAACCTTGAAAAATACTGGTTTTCCTGCAAGTGATTTTTCATGATAATTTTGTGGGAATACAACTTGGATTATTTTTGATTGTCCAGCTTCCATTCCTATTAATTGTTCCTCAAATCCTTTATATTTTTTACCTGTTTCAAAATCAATACCTGCTCCAATAAATTTATTAGAACCAATTACCAGTGGATAAGTTTTTGTTGTTGTTCCACCTGGGAATCTTTTTGACTTTTCAAATGTTGAAGCACCTTGTCTTCCTTCGAACTTAATTAAAGCTCTATTATTTCTTTGTAATGTTTTCATGTTTTAATTTTAAATCAAAATAACAAAAATACAAACTTAAAAAAAACATTAGGGTTGTAGTTAGAGATATATAAAAGTAAATCTTCACGTTTAATAAAAAAAGCCCCATTTTTCAAAAAGGGCATTAATATAATAAATGCACCACGATTATAGCGGTGCATTTTAGATGTCTTAAACTCTTAATTAAAGTTTACAACAGGTTTTAAATCTCAGTTTATGAATTATTCTTTTACAAATATTCCATTTTTAATTGCGAATGTTACATTTGCATCTCAAATTTGTGTTCCTGCATTTACATCAGTTAATAGTAATACATAACGTTTATAGTCTATATGTTCTATAGAAACTTTCATTCCTTCTGTAAAGTGAATACCATTCATTAATGAATTAGCAATAAGGACTTCTCCAATTTTATTAGTTTCACCAAAAGTTAATTCTTTTACAATACTATTATCAGCATTTAAGATTTTAACTTTAATCTTAGGATTTGGTCCCGTTACATTTGTATCACTTCTAACTTTATCAAATAAAGGATGTTCTAAATCACCATCGAAAAATAGTTTGTTTGAGCTTTTTGTAAAATGAACTCTTAATCTATTTTTCATTCCTCTTTTTCATCAATCTCCAATACCAAGAGTTGAAGCCGCAGGAAGTTTTGTTTTGTTTAATTTAATAAAGAATCTATTTTCAGTTGCAAATCTATTATTAGGATCATAGACATTGAAGGAAACATAATCTTTCAAGTCTTTTTGTCTCTTGTCTTTATCTACTAATACTTCAAATTTGTAATTATTAGGTATATGAATTCTAGACTTAATACGGTTAATAATGTCGTTTTGAGTTTCTCCATATATAGAATCAACAGATTTTGGAAGTGTGCTTTCATCAATAGATATAGGATTGTACTTAGGCATTATTTGCTCAACAATAGGATTATCCATTTTATTCCCAAATAAATGGTTTCTTCATATTTTTTGTTTTAGTGCTGGATATTTAGTCATTTCAGCAAGCGATGCTTTATCAACAGGCATTTTTCATTTTTCAAAGAAAGGTGTTAAGTTTCTATTTGTTACTTTTGATGCAATTCTTGCAAAGGCACTCAATAATTCACCATCTTTAAAGTGATATGTATCAAAGTGTGTTCTGTAGTATTGATTTAGTGTTGGGAAGAAACTTTCACCAAAGGCTGAATCAAGTTGTTCCATCATCATCATCGCACTATCCCCTTGGAAAATTTTCCCTGAAGGTGGTCTTCCAGCGTCCATATCATCTGACATATCTTTTAATACTTTAATCTTACGGTCAGTAGTAAAGATATTATATTTATTATTTGATAAGTGTTTTTGGAAAAGTATAATCATCATATTATTAGATGTCTCTCCTCAAATACTAGGTCTTAAATAAGATGTTTGTCACATGTGGCCAATCTCATGCAAGATTCCCCACTTGTCATAAATTTCACCACTTAAAAGATCTTCACCACTTTCTGATCTAAATTGAACATATCTTGGAGTAGCAAAGGCAGCAACGCCAAGTTTTTCTTCAGTTGTTTCAAGACTTATTCTAGTTTTGTATTTTTTAGCAGCACCAGTATATTTAGTATTTAAACCTCTGTTAAAACTATAACCTTCAGCCACTTGATCTCAACGTTTAATAGCTTTTGAGAATAATTTTTTATCTTTAAGTTTGTCATATAAATCAACCATCTTTTGTCTATCTCATGTAAGTGTGTAGTAATCAGAACTTATTTGAGCTATTGGTGATTTTGATTTTCTAAGAGAATCAATAAATTGATCATCTGTTGTTTCGTTAATTGTATAGTAAGGAATTTTCATTAAATCCTTTGAAATTATTTCAACGTTTGTTGGTTTAGAATTACCACCAGCATCAAAATAAATAACTGTTTCAAAAGGTGCAGTAATTTCTTTTGTCTCATGAGGTTTTATTGAAATTCTTTTAAAGTCTCTTTTATTGTTTTTAATAGTTGCATAAGTTCCTCTAAAGAAAAGTACTACATCTAATTTTTCATCACTGTTTGATTTAATAGTGAATTTTTGACCCTCATGTACAAATCTATGTGCTGGGTAATAATTTACGTGTGAACGACCTCTTTGTTCTCTTGCGTCTAAAAGTTTAGCATCAGGAGTTATTGGAATAGAGTATTTCTTGTGCTCTGTTGTATCAACTTTTGGTTTTTCACTTGGTGTTTTAGAATCTGGATCTTTATCAGTTGTTCCACCTCCGGGTGTTGTGTCCTTACCGGGATTTGTGTCTTTTCCTGGCGTAGTATCTTTTCCAGGTGTTGTGTCTTTACCTGGTGTTGTGTCTTTACCTGGTGTTGTGTCTTTACCTGGTGTTGTTTCATCCTTTGGTGTTGTGTCTTTTTTAGGTGTTTCTTTTGTTTCATTTGCGGAAGCTCCACAAGAAGCTGTTATGAAAATAGGAAGTGCAACAGCACTAATTATTCCCATACTTATTAATTTCATTTTTATTTTTTTATTCATAGTGAACCAATTATAAACTAACATTGCCTTTTTGAAATATACTATTTTAAAATAAAGTGCTTTTTTAATATTAAAACAAGTGCTTTTCGCTCTTTTAAAGAAAAAGAAAAGAAAACTTGGTTTGTCTTTTTATTAACAACTTGCTTAAATTACCGCAACAATAAAATATTTTGAAACTACTTTTGGTAGGTTTGAAAGTTAATTATTTTTTCTTTTCATATAACCATTTAATTATATGATATCATTTAAAAAAGGAGTTTCAATATGAATAAGTGAAATAAAAAAACATTTCTTAAAACTTTAGAATTAAAAAATAAAGTTGTAATGGCACCAATGTCTACATATGAATCAAAAAATGGAGAGCCAAACTCTTTCCATATTCAACATTATAGTTCTAGAGGTTGGGGAAATGTGGGTTTAATTATCCAAGAATCAACAGGTGTATCTGAAAAAGGAGGAAGGATAAATGATAAATCTTTAGGAATATTCAATGATGAACAATCAAAACTATATATTCCTTTAGTTGAAGCGGTGCATGACACTGGCGCTAAAATATTCATTCAACTTTCACATGCTGGGCCTAGAAATGAAATTAAAGGTGAGACATGATCTTCTTCTGAAATTAAAGTATCAGATAGATATGAAACAGCATTGGAAATGAGCCAAGAGCATATACAAGAAGTTGTTAAAGATTTTGTCAATGCAGCAAAAAGAGCAGAAAGAGCAGGTTATGATGGAATTGAAATACATGCAGCACATGGATATTTATTAAATTCTTTTGTATCACCAACAGTTAATGTTAGAAAAGATGAATATGGTGAAGATCGTTTTTTAATTATTAAAGAAATATTTAATTCAATTAAAAACGCAGGAGTAAGGATTCCTTTGGGAATAAGGGTTTCTGCAACTGAATGGGCAATCAATAAGCCTAATTCGAAAATTAGCGACTTTGTTAATGGTCTTAAAGAAATTGAATATCTTATTGAATATATTCACGTTTCTACTGGTGGAGTTGTAGATGAGGTAGATATTAAATATGGGCCATTATTCCAATTGCCTTTTGCATTAGAATTTAAAAAGGCATTCCCAGGAACACCCATTATTGGTGTAGGTGAAATTAATAGCAATGATGATTTAAATGAAGTTGTTTCAAAGGTTGATTTAGCAGCAATTGGTAAAGCATTGTTAAAAAATCCTTTATTGTTACTTGAATGGCAAGAAGATTTTAAAGATTCTCTTACTCCAAGGGTTTACCAAGTAATGTTTGGTGGAAAATCTCCTTGAGAAAAATAAGGGATGCGCTTATATTAACTAACTTTTAAATAGTTAGTTTTTTATTTTGATAAATTATGTAATGAATAGAATTATTTTAAGCAATATTGCTTTTAATAAAAAACTAATGTTGAATTAGGTTATGCTGAATCTTTTTGAAATTAAAACAAGGTGTTTGGACATAATGATTATTGATAAGACTTTTATAAGTTAATTATACTTTTTGAAGATTTTCTTATTTATCATTCCCTATTGCTTTGCCTTTTAACTCATTCAGAAAACTTAGTATACCTTTTTATATATTTTGGATTTAAATATTTCTTAAAGGATGTAACACTCTTTTTAACATCACTTTTATTTAATAATATCTTGTAGAAGGTTTTGTATTCATTTTCACCATTGGATAATTCTTCAAATATTTTAGCTAATTCAAAATATATTTTTTGGCTTTTATCAAATTCAAAATTAGTGTATTTATATTTAGCTCCAAGAACATCATTTCTAACTGGTGCAAATCTCTTTTGAACAACAATGGTTTTATATGCTGGAACTTGAGTTATAACTCCATACTCATTAAGTAAAGTGGAGATATCTCAAGACGTTAGATTTTCATCCATCAATAGATTCAAAGATTCTTTTTCTTTGGGTTTGTAAACTTTCCCAGAATTAAAATTAAAAGTTTTCTGATCTTCTTTAAAAATTATCCCTTCTTTCTTTAATCTATACACCGATTGACGAAGGAAGTTCATAGCTTCCATTTTTGTATATGGAATGAAAGTATCTTTTAATTCTCTTAATAAATCAGCATAAGTATAAAGCCCAGTAAGTTTTTTTAGTTTGTTGTCTATTATTTCTGAAATCATATTTAAATTATGCACTAACCTATATTTATTTATAAATAAATATTTTTTCAAAAACCTTTTATTCATTCCTTCTTTGGTTATGGTATTTAGGAATTATATTTATTCATAAATAAATATAATACCAAAATACAAAGTAAACCTAAAAAGAATTCCTATTTTTTATTTTTGTAAAGTTGAAATCTGCTGTATTTTATATTATTGAATGTTTAGACATAAGCATATGTTTAAAGGCTATGTTAGTGTGATATTTTCCTCTCTATATTAAAAAACATTTAAACTATTTTATAATTATTATATGAGTAAAAAATTAATAGAAGAAATTGTTAAGTTTAGAAATGAAAGAGACTGAGAAGATTATCCTTCAGGTATAAGCTTAGCATATGCTCTTTCATTGGAATCAGAAGAAATATTGGAACTGTTTTCATGAGAAGAAAAACCCAATAAATATGATCTTGAAAACCAAATATCAAATGTAGCTTCATACCTATATTTATTAGCTTATGAAAACAATATAGATATAGAAAAGGCAATTTTAAAAAGAATAAAAGAGATGAAATAAATTTACTGTTGTGCTAAGAAGAAGATTATCACGACGCAACATTTTTTTCTTACCAACTATGGTTGGTTGCAAATAAGAACTATGGTTGTGATAATTAAAACATGAATAAAAATAATGAGATAACAACAATTGATGAAGCAAAAATGCTTGAAGAAATTAGAGGTTTGTTGGGGTTAACTATAGAAGATTTTGTCTACCAAATGGATTGACCAAACTCTAAATATTATGATTATATTAAAAATGGAAGAAAAAGACCGGGAGAAACAGAAAAAAAGAAAACACACCCCACAATACATAAGGTGTTCACTGGTATAAATCTAGCTATTAATATTTACCCACATTGGCAAGAAAAAGCAACAGATATTACATCCATTGTTTTAAAACATATTATGCCAACAAATAGCTAATCCAATTCATTTAGAGAACCATTCTCTAAATTTTCTATATTCATTATTATTTCAATATTATTATAAGCTTCCTCGAAACCACCCAAATCATCTGTTAACTTTTCGCCATCTGTTATTCAAATAAAGTGGATATTGTGAGTAGAAGAAAAATAGTCTCGAGAGCATTTTGCGCCTATTTCCTTAAATCTACCAAGCATAGAGTTTATTTTTGAACCCCCACTATTGAAGAAATTAGTTTCAATAACGTAGATGTCGCTTTCTGAAACAATTACAAAATCAAATTGTTTATTTTTAATTATATTAACTTGAAAATCAACATTAAATAGTTCTGAAATTTTTCGAGATTTTACTTGAGACATTCATTGCTCTCCAGCATTCCATTTACTTTCCTTTAATTTATCACAAACAAAATTTTCCATTAACTTTCCGCCACGATTCTTTCTACCATTTGAATCTAAACCAACTTCAACTCCAAGATAATATGAAGGGAGATCTATCGGCCCATTGTTGAATAAGTTAAAAAAACCTATTTCTTCCAAGAAACTTATACATTCTTGTGGATTCATAGATTTGAAATCAAAAATTTTTTCTTCCTGCGAATCATCCAATACCAATAATTTTGTTGTTCTAACAGCCGATAACAATGGTGTGATTTCTATAAGTTCTCTATTTGAAGATGTAATTTCTATAAACTTCTTGATAAAATCAGCTTTGTTAACTTTACCTATTCCAACAACCAATTGTTCAAAGCGTTCGAATTCTCTCATTACTTTTTCATGGTTGGTAAAATACTTTCAATTTCTATTAGTTTTAATTAAATTACCTTTAATTACTTCAAAAGAATCCTTATTAAACATAATTCCTCACAATAACTTCCTCAACTTCTCCTCTACCTTTACCATTTGAATTAATACTTCTTCTAGCTTTGACTATTTTTATATCAAATCCTTCAAAGAGTTCTTGAATAAATTTAGTGTTGTGATTTGAAAGCATAAATTTAACACCCATTTTATCAAGTTTTCTACAAAGGTTAGCTAATCTAATTTGACCCTTGCGTCCAAAACCACCTTTTTGGTAAGCATCAAATCCATTAATACCTTCTTCATAATCATAAGGAGGATCGAAGTATACAAAATCACCAGGCTTGATACCATGTACAGCTTTAACAAAATCGGTATTTCTGATTTTTACCATCCTCTTCTTATTTTCTTTTCTACTTAAGTAATTAGAAATCTCTTCTATATTAGGATATTCATATGTTTTAACCTTTTTCTTCTTACCAGAGGGAACATTGTAGTAACCAGATGAATTTACTCTGTATATGCCGTTAAATCCGGCTTTATTAAGATATATGAACCTTGCAGCTCTTAGTTGTTCTGAAAAATCATTAAAGATCATTCCTCTTCCTGTTTCTTCAGTTATTTTATCCATTCTTCTTACATTTTTAAAGAAGGCTTCATCATGCGCTGTTTCCATTAATATTAATAGTTCTAATAATCTAAAATATTTATCATGATTATCTAACATTCTATAAGCATGTATTAACTCTTTATTCATATCATTAATAACTGCTTTATTAGGTTGAAAATCAAACAATAAAGCTCCCCCTCCTATAAAGGGTTCGTAATAAGTACCAATATCTTCGCGTTTTGGCATAAGTTTTCTTAGTTCTGGAAGTAGTTGTCTTTTACCACCAGCTCATTTAATAAAAGGAACCATGGTTCTATTATATACCAACTATGGTTGGTTTTAAAGGACATAATAAAACACAATCATTTTTGTGTCTTTAGTTATTTTTTTCTAGGCGATCTTTTTCAATTTTTAAAGCCTCAACTATACTTGAGTTATTTTTAAAAACATTAATTGTTCCGCCATTATTCTCGGTAATTTTATATATACATTTATCAATAAAATCTTCATCTTTATTTCTATGTTGCAAATTATAAAACACGCTTATCCCGAATTTTAGATGTTTATTCTTTTCAATAGCTACTTTGTTAGCATCTTTAGCCTTATTGCCCTCCAATATTGATTTTTGTTTTTGTTCCATAAATTTAAGATCATAATATTTTTTATAATTCTGTACAGTTTTGATAACACCCTCAAAAGTCTTTTCTTTCAAAAGTTGTTGAATATAATTCTTTTCTCCAAAATATTCCTTAACAACTGTTGGTATACTACTCTTAGATTTCCCTAAATATTCTTTTGGGAATTTATAAGCTGCGTGCGAACGAACTAATTCATTTAGTGGCAAGTTACCGTTTGTAGTTGATATTTTTAAAATATCCCCTTTTGAAGTAGTTCCTCTTTTACCAATTAAGTGATAACCATTTTTATTCGCAAGTTTTGAGAGTTTCTTGTATTTTTCATCAATAAAATTCAATTCAGCTTCTTTAACCGCTGTTTGATTATTAGAATATCTAGCTATTTTTTTAATGACTTCTTTATCGCTAGTTTTAATAACTTTTATCGGTACATCAATTTCAGTCAGGTCAACCCCTTGCTGAAATAGCTTCATAAGTGTTCTCACCGTTTGTTGACCATTAATTATTTGTGGATGGTGCAATTTTAAAAAACCTTTCAATGGTTCAACATTTTTTGCAACAATAGTCAAACCATTATTGTATAAATGAAAATTATCAGGTGCTTTTAAAATAGTGTCCTTAAACTCATTATAAAATTTAGTTTTTACAACTTTATTCCTAATATTTTCTTCAAACATTGAGTCAAAAGCAAAAGAATTTAAACTACTAAACTGTTTAATAAGGTTATGCCCATTAACATAAATAAATCAAGAATCTGATTTAGAAGATCCACCACCTATAACATCCATTTTTTGATGCAACATTAATTTAAATTGTGAAATATAATTTTCTCTAAAATCGTCCGTTGTTGTTGCTGTTAAAAACTCAGAAATAGTAAAAACACAAACATTTTTTCCAGGAAATCTTGAAGATAGCTTTTGCTTTGATCACTCGCTAGTCCCAATGAAAATATATTCCACTTGTTCTATATCCTCATTCATAAATTCTTTTCTTATGCGTTTTATATCTCTATAATTATGAGGCAATTCAACATTGAATAACTTTATATATGTTTCATATGTTTCCATCATTTTTAAAATAAATTTCTCATCATAATCTTCAAATTTAGTTTGAATTAAAGTTAACTTTTTTTCTTCTGAATTAAAAAAATAAGCATCAATTCCACCATCACCCTTCTTCCCAATAAGTGTGTTTTCTTTAGATGCTTTCTTATAATTCTTGCCACTAATTGAGGATGCTGAAAATATTTCAAAAGCCTCTCCAAAGGTCATCTTTATATTTATTTGCTTCCTTATCTTGTTTAGTTCCTTTAGAAAATAATTAATGACATCGTCATTCATAGTTTTTGATAAAAGTTCATATTTGTCTTCTTTAAATTTCTTCATTTATTCTCTTTTCTATTTTTATTTTAAAATTAGATCATATAAGATTAAAAAATACAAGGATCCATGGATCCTTTTCATGATTAAAAATAAATATAAAAACAATAACTACTTAAAATTAAAAATCCTCTATTTTTTATAATTAAAAGTAATTTTATTTTTTAAAATTGAATTAAAGTCTCCACTCTATATCCCAATGTCCTATTAGATATTGGTTCTACACAAAGATTTTTTAATATATAAATTTATAATTATTTAATATTAAATGAAGTATCATATATAAATAATAAGGAAGGGAGCAAGTTATGAAATATGATTATTTTATTAGTTATTCAACACAAGATGAAATGTATGTAGAAGGCATTTATTCAATATTAAAAAATACTTTTAAAAAGAGTGTTTATAAATATAATAGATGTTCACACCCCGGAAATATATGAGAGGAGATAAATAATGGTATTGACAATTGCAAGATTTTTCTTTTTTTCCCATCTTTTGATTCTGAACAATCAAAAGCAGTTAAAAGAGAGTTTGCAATTGCTATGAATAGGGATGTTCATGATGAGGATTTTAAATTAATACCTGTATATTTAACACCCGGAATTTTTTTAAATTGGGCAATTGATTCGCAATTGAGAGTTGAATCTTTTCAAGAAAGTCCATATGAAACAACTCAAAAAATTATTAATTTTGTAGATAATAAAACTATAAATTATCAACATCCAAGTTTGCCAATATATTGGAAAGTTGAGGATGAGATATTTTTTATTAAGTCTAATAGAAATATTATATTTCCAACTTTTCGTTTTATAGTAAGTGGATCAGAAGCAGAAGAGAGTTTGATGTTTGGTACAAGCATTGGGTTCAATAATGAATTTCAAATAAGTAAAAATATTAAAAAAATGAGTGATGGTAGAATTGTTATTGATATATCTATTGGTGTTATTAAATATATTGGCAGAGATAATCCAGTTAAAATTCAAACATCATTGTTAGATCTTAAAAGTTCTTGAATAAAGAACTTTGGAATCGTTGGTATTGATGGTAAGGTGTATCAAAGTATTAATATCTCCAATTTAAGTGATAAGTAATTTTAATTATTCCTAAACTTACTTAAAGAGCAATATTTTATCTTCAAGAGAGCAAATAGTTCTTGCTGCATATACTATTATGGAAATTATAAAATACCCCTTGTTGTTTTATGCAAAATTATTAGTAAAACTTATGTCTTAACTTTAAATAAACTTATAAAGTAATAACTATAAAAGTTATTACTT
This sequence comes from Mycoplasma marinum, assembly GCF_004335975.1. GTDB lineage: Bacteria > Bacillota_I > Bacilli_A > Mycoplasmatales > Metamycoplasmataceae > Mycoplasma_K > Mycoplasma_K marinum. The sequence continues at coordinate 10,940 of NZ_PSZO01000008.1, read as the reverse complement.
CTTTATTGTAATTTAAGGTACAATACTTTTACAATTATAAATATCTATTCCTTTTAGGAGTCTTCTCAACCTTTTTGAAATATCTTTTTCATTCTTGTATTAACATCAAACATTGAAAGCTCTTATGTGTATTGTGTAATGGTTGAACTAAAATCGAAGATCTTTCTTGGTATATTATTTATGCTACCCATTAATATTTCAACATCTTCTTCATAAACTGTATTAAAATCTATTTTCTTCTTATAAGTCTATTCGCATTTTCATTCTAAACTCCTTCATGAGATGAATATGGATTATACTTATAAATGTCTATTCCAATTTGGCAAGAGAATAAACCAAGAGTTTTCAAGTCCAAACTACTATCGGAAGTTATTGATTTTTTTAGTAGATGATATTTATTCATCACTTTATATAAAGTTGAGTTTAAAACATGAGGGCTTTCGGATTTCATTGGAGTTATAATTACTATTCTTTTTTACATTCAGTTAGAGTTAATAAATTTCTCTGGCATAAGATTTTTTACCTATTACTAAATCTATTTCTTAATGATCAAAATCTGTTCTGGATCTTATTGATTTTTTTCTAATTCAAATTGGTAAGATATATTTAGCATTGAACTTAGAGAAATATCCACCAGATCTTTTACCATCCTTTCTATATTCCCTCCTCAGTCTTTCTCTTCTTTCAATAACTCATTTTTTTGAATCGATTAAATTGAACCTCTATTTTAATGGAGGTGTAGAAATATCGGTTTTTTCAATCTTTATTCTGGTTCAAGTAATTTCTATACTGCATCATTTTTTATCAAAATACTTTAGAAACAACTTTGAAAACTCTAGGTAATTTTCAATGGGTAGTTTGTGTTTAGTAATAAAACGTTTTGAATAAATATCATTAGCTTTTTGAGTTATATATTTGCCCTTTAATAAGTTTCTTTCTACTTCTCGCTTAAATATAATTTTTGCTCTTTTAAGCATCTTAGTTATCTTTGAAATGCTTTCCAAACATTTATTTAAAAGGTGTTCTATTTTTACTCTTTCTTAAAAATTAATTTGATGGTATCTGTTTTTAGTTACATGAGTTGTATGGTTTCTTCGTTTAGTTTTGTAGGGACTTTCCATTTGCTTATTTTGAATAATTGCATATAAAAAGCACCCCACTTAAATCTGAACTCTAAGTGCGACACTTAAATTTTACTTTATATTTTTATTTTGATATTATTCAATAAATTCTCTGAAGAGATTTTTAAATAAGTAGCTTTAAATCCATCAGAAAGGAAAAATAATTGTTCCAGTACGCCATTTTCATTATTTTTAAAATAATTAAAAATATTTTGTCTTGTTTTTTGATCATTGATTCTCAATACAGCAATAGCAGAGGAACAGAAGTAATCTTTTTCCGCAATTCCAATTTTAAATTTTTTCGGATTACCAGTAAGCATCGGAAAAATAATGTCACCTTTTTTTATTGTGAATGATGTTTTTATCTTTTTAAATTTACCACGAATTTTACCATCTGCACTTAAATTAGAAATTTCAATATAAGAACAATCAGAATTAATTTCATCCTTTGGTTTAAATTTGTTTACAAAACTAGATAATGGTAGGCCATCATTTTTTTATGGTGTAAGTATATAGAATTATTCGTTTTCCCATTAGGAATAATAATATCCCTCATTTTCCTATCTAAAATGCCTAAATTATTATTATAAATTTCCGCTTTGTCCTCAAAATCACCCACTATAAACTTTTTCAATATTTTCGGAATATTTTCGGATAAATTGTTGCCCGATACCGTTATACCTAACTTATGTTTGTTTGAAGAAAATTTATAACCCAGCCATTCTTTTTCTTGATTGTTAGTACCAAATCTAAATTTGGGAGATGAAATTATACGAATATCATAATTTAAATTTTCAATTTGTTTCTTCTTCAAAAATAAAATAATTGGAGATGTTGTAGTACCTCCAAAAGAGGCCTCCCCAGACTCAAAAATAGATATAATTTTGAAATTTTTAAAAATAAAATCCCTAGTAGATTCGTACTTATCAGTTGATAATATTGATCTTGGCAACACTATTGCACCAATGCCATCTTCTTTGAGTAATTGAAGCGTCCTTTCGATGAAAAGAATTTCAATCATACCGGATTTTGCATCATTCAATAAGCTAAAGTGATCGCGTGTAATTTTTTTCTTTATTAAATTTGCCTCAAAACCTTTAACTGCATATGGAGGGTTTGCAATTACAAAATCAAAAATAGGATTTTCCTTTTTTGAATTATATAATTTTGTGCCACTATATTCTTCTGAATTAAATTTATTTATTCCATCCCCGTGTATTATGTTTGCAGCTCCATCTCCATTCAAGAAAGTCGCAATCTTGGTAGTTTTAACAAGTCTATAGTCTTTTTCAATTGCAAATATTATATCCTTAGCTCATGAAAAGGGATCTACAATTCAAGCATTAATTTTTTTATTATATCTGGAACCTAAATCCTCTAAAGATAATTCGGAAATAATTTCTTGGACTTTATGCATATATGAAATTATAAAATGACCAGAACCACAAGCATAATCAATTGCAAGTGGCAATATTTCCTCGTCGCCCTTATTAATTTTTTCAATTATTTTCTCTTTAATGGGTAGTGAATTTACAATAAAATTAACCATAGGCATTGGCGTAAAGAATTGACCGGCTTCTTGTTTTCACGAAGTACTTAGCAACTCTTCAAAGAAATCTCCGAGGAATTGAGATTTTGAATTACTAGAAAACTTAATGGATTCTAATAATTTCATTATTTCAATAACTATTTGAGCATTCTCATTGAAAGATGTATCATCAAATACTTCGATAAAAGAAAAGGCGGAATTTTTCTTTAGCCTCAAGTCTTCAAAAGCCTTTAATACTTTCTCATTACTTGACCCCAATAAATTATGTATTTCGTCATCTGAATAATCTATAATTTCTTTCCCTAAAAATTGTTTCATACCCTCCTTATATAAATCATTCAATCTTTTCAATGTTGAAACCTCATCATCTACACCCATTAAGAATTGGAATCTATTACCAAAAATCTTTTTATTTTTAACAAAGAAATTTTGTTCTCCCCTTCTTTCATCTACAACCTTAGCAATGAAGAGATTTATCATTTTATCGAATGCATTTGATTTATCAGAAACTGAATATAACCTAAGAATTGTTAAAAATTGATGGAATATTTTTTTAGTATCTTCTTCAGTTGGTGAAAATAAATCTTTACTTTGCTTAGGTTTGAATAAAGAATTGAATGGTTCGTTATTTAAAATAACTGATGATTTGTCTCAAAATTTGTTTCATCTTTCAAATAATTCAATAACTGACCCAGATAAATCTGTCATCCTCTTTATATCCGTAATGGTAAAAAATTCATCTTTTTCTCCAATGGGATTAAAAGCATAATATGAAGCATATTCAGCTTTTTGTTCTTGTCATATATAAGAAAATAATTGCATGATTTTAGCTTTCGTAATATCTTTTTTTCTCATATTATTAGTTACATTTGTGTATTTTTCTAATTCCTGCGAAGTCTTAACTTCTATTAAATGAAAAGGAGTTTTTCCCCTTGAAATCATTATATCCAAACTCCCTTTTTTATCATGACCAAGCTTTCAAGTTTTTTCTAAAGTTATTTCTTTTGCTTTATATCCTCTTGCAAATAATTTCAATAATAATATTAAAACAGATCAATTTTCCTCAATTTTTAAATTAAAAATTCTACTATGCTCGTAGTTTTTAAAATTCAAAATTTTGAATCTTTCTTCTTCTATTTCAATTGTCTCCCCACCAGCTTTAATAACAATTTTTTTGCCAATGTCCATAACTTCAAAGTTTTCACGTATATATGTTGCATAATTTCAAAAATTTTTCATATTAAAATTATACCACACCGCAATAAAAAAATGCTGTAATTGCCACTAAATATTATTGTTTCATCATAAAATAACTATAAATAGATTAAAAGTATAAAATAAGAATAATAATTATTTAATTATGGCTCATTATTAGACTATTGAAAATATTAAAAACAATAAGATAAAGGGCATATATTGAATATAAAACTATTTTTATTATCAGTATCTTGCAATATCCAAATAGTTTTAATAAAAATAATAAGCAACAACTTTGTTTTTCTATTATCCACTTTATTGAAAAACCATGCCCCTTCTTAAATTATATCATTCAATAAAAACTCAACTTTTCGAAGTTAAGTTTCGAACTATTATTTAAATATATGCAAAAGTATCAAAAATAAAAATATTGCCACTCAATCATAAAAATCAGTTAATTAAATATTTAAATTCTCTAATAAATATATAAAATTTTCATTTTTTACTCAACAATAACCTTCTTTTATTTTATTAAAAATATTATTATTCTAAGTAAAGTAATAAAAGAAATTGCATTATTACCCCTTTTTAAGAATATTGCATTTTCTCAAGAATAATTAATTGCATCATTAGAATATAATTTTATTACATCCAATTATAAAAGTCCAAAGAAGCATTATCAATATCCACTTTATACCGTTCCACAACGACCATTCCACAACGCAAACTCTAGTTAATATTCTTTTTTTGGATAAAGGAAGGTGTTTTAGTAACTAGTAATATTTAAAATTATGTTGATATATTTTGGCAATGTTTTAATGGTTAAAAATTGCACTAAAAAATGCCGACAAAAGCTAGTATTATTTCTCCAAATTTATAATCGGTATTTTATACCATTTCTTTATATTCCACCATAGTGGTAAAGGTGGAAAGATAAAGAAGACTTCAGAAAGGAGTTCTCTTTTTATATTGAAACAATTAAAAGCAAATCGATGAAAAAAATATTAAATTATGAATCCTGGTAATTTTTGAGAATTCTACTCAACATTTAAAGATGGTCAATCAATTTCTAAATCGGGGTTTTGCAAAATAAAAAAGTAAAAGAAAACCACTTTTGAAAAGATGGTTAAGAGTCTTTTAAGGCGAACAATAAACATTACAGAAGAAAAAAGTTAACAAAAGGACTATTGGCAACTATTTAAAGGCGCTTAAGCTAATTTGTATAACCAGGCAACCCAAAAAACGTAGAGAACAAAATAATAATCAATTATGTAAAGATTTGGTTAAAAGAGCATAAAATCACAAGGATGTTATTGCTACCGATGTTTCTTATATACCTATCAAGAGTTAAATATCAAACCATGCATATCTTTCAATTGTAATCAATCATAAAATAAAGTATATTGAAAGTTGTAATATATCAAAAAGAAAAGAGGGTGACTTGGTTATCAATCATTTTAAAGATATGAACCTAAAAGTAAAAATAATTTATTCTGATCATGGTCACTAATATTCTTCTATTGACTTTGCTAATCTAACAAAAAAAGTTGGTGCTAAAATCTCTATGTCGCGAGTTGATAGTTTGATAGATGATCAAGAGATTTAATGCTTCTTCGCAAATATAAAATCAGGGTGTTTAAACCACATCAAAACTAGAACAATGACAACTAAAGAAGTTGGAGAGCAAATCTCTAAAAACATTGAATGATATAATACAAAAAGAGTGCAAAGTAAATTGAATTGGAAAACTCCTGCCAAAGCAAGAGTTTAAATAGTCTACTTTATCTTTTCATTTTTAAAGTATTAATGAAAATAAAATCCTAAAAGAGAAAAGTAACCTAAGGGAGTTGATATTTTTAAAGGAGTTAAAAAAATAATTTAAATAACACAATAAAATAATGATTCTAAAGATTTAAGTAGTTTTTTTGAAGTAAAGCTCCAATTGAATTACGGATATGTATTTTATTCATTTGCCCGCCAAAGTTTTTAACGGCATCTAAAAACCCGATTAAAATCGACATCTCATCACCATATATATCATTAAAGGTTGTTCAAAAATTATCGATAAATAAGTTCCGCAACGAAGATAAAAGTTCAATCACACCTTTTGATAAGTTTATTATGTCATCTGGATATTCTGTAATTTCTTGAAAATTATTATTTATCACTTCATTTTTTAAGTGATTTTTATTAACTAATATTACAATTCTTCTAAAAAGCCCTAGAACATGATCGCAAAATCGTATTAATGGCTCATTTTTAGAGTCTAATTCACGTGTGTCATAACTATTTAATAATTCAGAAGCCGTAGCATGTTCTTGGTCGATAAAAACAATGGGGTTGATAGAAGTTTCCAGTGAATATTTAATTAAGCCAAAACGCATAGGCATGTAATCAAACTTCAAATCTATATTAAGCTTATAATCAATAATATTATTATTTATAAATTTTAAGCAAGCTATATATTGTTGGAAAGCATTTTTCATTTGAATACAATCTACTTTTCCATTTAAAATTTCTAACTTCTCTGCCATTTTAAATATTATTAATTTATTTAGTTTCTTTAATGTGGTTTCCTTGGATAATTCATTAAAAAATTCTAGTTCCATGTTGCCTGAAATAAATTTTGGCAAACCAATCATTAAATGCCTAAATTTAATTTCGCCCAACATACGCGGAATCTCTTTATTTTTATAAATTTTTTGAAAGAAAATAGACACCTTATTAATGGAACCATACTGAAAGTGAATAATCTCGCTTCCCATCTCCTTAATTAATTCATTATAAAATCCTAGGTTATTTTTGTTTATTGAATTGAATTTTTGAAATCTACAAAGTCTTTTAGATTTTATTTCTCCTGTATTATTTGGAAAATATTTATTTTCAATTTTATTAAAAATCATCCTTGCGATCTCATCATTTTTAAACCCTACAAAAAGATAACTATATCAACGTTCTTCCTTTTTGTATGTTAATTTACCCCCACTTTTTGAAATACCTATTTTTCTACTATGATTTGTTTCGTCAAAATATAAAGTAATTTTTTTCATATCTTAAATTATAGTAAATTTGTAATCTTTTAAATTACTCGTTTTTTTAATTTACTAGACAAAGTAATTACAATTTTAAATGTAAGGTAATAAATAGTAAAAAGACAATAATACAAAGAGGCAATTGAATTAAATGAAGTTTATGCCCATGTAAAATGAAAATAAAGGGGAACTCGTCATAAAAGAAGAAGATATAAATCCGTTTATTGAAAAGTAGATTTAGACAAGAAAAAATAGATCTTAGAATTAATAGGATTATTAAAAAGGCTGGTGCAACAATTGTAATTTATGGAAATAAGGCGCCAATAAGATGGTTGTAATAAATAAGACTTGAAATATCCTGAAATATTCCCACCGTTGATTGTATGATGTTTAATTAATATTTTTCTTTAAAAAGAGGGTGTGGTTCTATTACGCAATAAAATTACAATATACAAAGTGGCGAAAAATATAAAAACTAAATTTATATAAAATTAGACTGTTAACCCTTATTTGACATTTTTTATTTTCAACATTTGTTTATTTGTTTTTCTTTATAAATAAAACTAGTAATATAACATCCCATGAATACTTATGAAATACAAAAGCAATTTTGCCAATTATTAAAATAGTACCAAAGTTTTTTCACACTTAATAAATTTATATATTAAAATAATTCTTTCAAGTTCCATACCTTTGACTTGAGCAATTCCAGAAAGGGATAAGTCTGTATTGATTCTAAAATCTTCAATTTATACCAAGATAAATGTTTCGTCTACAAATTATTTTTTTGTTGATTTCATATTCACATTCCACCCAAACTTTCAATGCACAATAATGCTAACTATCGCAATTACGCGAAATATTGTTGTTCTTGTTAACATGTCATTCATATGAACATTTTAATCTGAAAGATGATTTCTCTGGTTAAACATAAAAATACTTTTAATTTTTGTTAGGTTAAAGTTTGAATACATGAACAACTTTCCAACAAAAAATATGACTTTATAAGTTCACCAGTTGCCCACAACTATTATATTTTGAAAGTGTTTACATGTTGTTTTATTTAGGAAACTGCTGCTTGATTTTTATATAATTTTTAGTTTCTTGTACATTTTCAGATTGTTTTCTCAATTTTATTTAACCTAGTATATATCTCATCAAATTTATCATCGATTTTCTTAAAACTTTTATCTATCTACTCAAATTTTGCAATAAATGTCAAAAATTCTTTAGTTAATGCAATATGATAACCCTTAAATTTTATAATTTAGCCTTATTTATTACTTACATTAAATAAATTTATATTTAAAAATAATTATATTCTCGTTAATAATGAGAAATAGCTTTTTTAATTATGAATAGGTGTGTCAAGATTAAAAAACACAAAAAGAGAGGATATAGATAAATTGACAATAATTAAAATGAAAGCTGTTGCAAGGATACAAATTTAAAAAAGAATCTTATTTCCTCGTCTTCATAAATACATGATTTTACCGATTCAATCAAAAAATATAATACAAATCATAACTATTATAAAAAATAAAAAACTGCAATTACTATAGTAGACCTTAATATCATTATTATATTTATTTAATAGTAATCAAAGGATGAAAAAACTTATATTAATTATTATAAATATAAATAAATAATTTAAAACATCTTAGCAATAATCTAAATGAATAGAAATGACCAATATATTGTTACATCAGATATCAAACCCAATGTTTATGGCACATAACAACATCTTAATAAATATTTATAAGTAATTCATAACTATAAAAACAACATAAATATATGTAAAATAATGCCAGTTAATGGAAATAATTTAAGTAAAAAAATAATGTATAAATTATCAAAATGATTAAAATAAGAAAAAAATAAACATACTTTTTAGTTTAAATATACTAAGTTGAATTATATTTTAAAATATTGTTAATGCTAATCATTACAAGATTATTGATGTTAATTATTTTAATATTAAGAAATGTAAATTAAGTTCTTTAAACTAATTTAAGAAGGGTTTTTGTTTTTATCTTAAAGTTTCTAAGGGATGACAAAACTACCCATAAATAAAAATCTCATTAAAAAAATGCCAGCAAAAGCTAGCATTGTTGTTCCAAATTTATAGTTGGCATTTTATACAACTTCTTTATATTCCCCGATAGTGGTAAAGTTTTTTATTTACATAAATAGTGTTGAATTTAAACCCATAATTGGCATTAGTCAATACTTTATTAGATACAAATGATTTCAAGGTTTCATCATTAACTTTTATATGGGTATTGTTAGTTAAATTACCTAGCGAACTTTTTTGAATATCAACTACTTTATGTTCATTATTCAAGATAGTTATTTTTTTAAAATTACTATCTTTAAAGGCATTGGATCCAATACTGTTTATATTCTCTAAATTCAAATCTGTTAATTGTGCTTCCCAAAAGCACCTTGGCCAATTTTGCCAACATTCCTAATATCAATTTTTGTCAGTTTATCTTGGTATGCAAAAGCTCAGTCTTCAATATTTGAAACATTTGTTCCAATAAATTGTTTCATGTCACTACCAGAAAACTCTCCAAATTTTATATCACCACTATATGTGCCCATATCTAAATATAATATGTCATCTTTAATAGCATTCATTTCAGAATGAAAGTTATTCTTTTTAATACCTGTTTTTAAATCATATATAAATGCATTAAAATCATTTGATGCATTATATGTTTTATTAAAAACTACTTCAGGTAAATGCATTGAACTTAAATCAAGTGTTAAGATGTCATTCCCTTTTATTTTATAACCTTGGTTTGCTGTGTATTTAATTGTAATCACACTTGAATTACCCAAGTTTTTTAGATCTTTTAAACTCTTTGAAGTCTCTATATGTTTTTCTCGTGAACCATTACTAATTCATTTTGTATATTTATGTTCAATTATATATGTTGTATTTTGAACATCCAATTGTTTTATTAACTTATTGGCTAGTTTACCTTCACCTGAAAGAACTACAGAACCATCAGATTTTTTTGTTTGATTATTTTTATCAATAAAAGATACCGGTTTAGCATCTACTATATCGCTTGCAACTAATATATGAACAGTTGGCAAACTAATCTCTTTTAAACTTACAACAGGTATTTTGTTATCCACTTTTTTAGTCATTGGTTTTTTACTACTAGGTTTTTTAATAACAACTTTTGTATTCTCAGGTTTTTTAGCTGCAGGGGTTTTAGTCATCGGTTTTTTACTACTAGGTGTTTTTACCCCACTTAAAAAATCCTTGCTTATGTTTTTATTACCGCCATATTTACCACAAGAAACAATTGCAACAAGTGGCATAGCAATAATTGAAACTCCCGATAATATCCCTAATGATATTTGCTTTGTTTTTTTCATATATAACCTTTCCAAATTACTTAATGAAATGAGTTGAAATTATATTTTAAACAATATGAAGTCAGCAAAAAGTAATTTAATTAACTCCAATTAAATTATGTATCAAAAATAGTTAGCCTTAACAGTTGCCGTTGCTTTAGTTAAAATTTAAGTAGGTGCTTTCGATATAAAGATATTCAAAAATAAAAATAGTTTCCCAATACAAAACTATATAAACCAATATTACTAAATCAGCTTTTAACAAATGTTAAAGAAAGCTTCCAAATTAATAGATGAAAGAAATTTAAATAATTGTGATTCAATAGTTGATTTAATGGTTGCAAACACTTATTCTGAAAATAAAACCATTAATTCAAAATTAAATAGAATAAAAAAAACACTCGAATAATAAACTGGGGTTTAAATAGTTAGGATTTTCTTTCTGAAATTATATTTTTTTGTAAAATAAGCAAGTCTTCCTTAACATAATCTTTTTTATTGGAATCTTTTTTATCATTATTTTGCTCAGCCACTTTAATTAAATAATCTAAAACTCCGGGTTTGTTAATTCATTCTCGGAATTTTTTATCAATAAGTTCTTCAATAAATTCTGTATTCATTCTCTTGATTTCAAACTTTCTGATTACACCCATTAAATTTGTTTTATTT
>NZ_PSZO01000070.1 GCF_004335975.1 Mycoplasma marinum | reverse complement strand
GGATATATTAGTTCAGTATTTCATTTGTGCATTCAATGAATAATTGTGAAGATGACCTATGTGCAGAATCATCTTTTTCAATTTCTCTATGTTTGCATTTTCTATCTATGTATCTTTGTTTAATTTTCTTAACATCATTAGGTTTAGCTTGTTTGAATTTAATATAAGCATTATTGAATTTTGGAAGTGTTTTCCATTCAAATTTATCTTCTGAATCTTCATCTGGATTTTTACCCTTTAGTATTTGTCTTGTCTCATCATTTTTTCTTATAATAGCTAAATCAAAATAATGCTCAAGTTCCCCGGTATCACTATCATCTTTAATTTTATTGATTGTTATTACCGAAGTTGAAATATGTGATGTTCATAATTCGGGCAATAAAGGTTCAATCATATCGTTTAATGTTTTCTTAAAGCTTGGCTCAAGGTCTTTTGCTGTTGGACTTAAGAATTCTAACTGTATATCTGTATCATATAATTCTTCTCCATGTCTAAAGACCATGTTTCTTTTAGAACTGCCTACCAACCTATTTGTAAAACCTTTGTATTTTTGTTCCTTTAAAGATTTATTTAAACCTCTTAAAATATCTCAAATTTCAGATCTTTGTTTCCTAGCAGCATTTTTGCCGACATACTTACATTTTGTCTTCTTGCATTTTTCACATTTCATAGCTACCTCTTTCACTTTTAATAATTATATCACTAATTAGCACTCGCATTATAACTCTGCTAAAATAGCAAAAGGTTATATACCTATGTTTTATTTAATTAAATAAAGCTTATTCTGAATTAAAAAAATGTGATAATGCAAAATTACACTATTAAAACAATAAATTTAAAAAAGAAACCCCTCTCTTCTGAGAAGGTAAATCGGTTTTCTGCCAAGAGACCCGGTAATAATATTTGAACACGAAATGTTTTATTGGATTTTTAAATGAATGAAGAATGTTAATTGTTTAAAGGGACAACACTCTTTTTCTTATAATTAAAAACTGTGAATTGTAGTTTTATCATTACCTTATTACGGAATGGCAAATAGTTGTAGGATAGAGGTAGGAAACCAATATATTTATTTTTGTGCTTTTATACACAGAAAATACACATCACATCTTGTTTTGTGAACCTTCTTGATTATACGGTTACAAAGTTTCACCTTTTATATTTTCTTCTTAATATTTTTTTATCAGTATTAATCGCCATGTTTATACAGTCAACTATCAAATTAGCTTGAACAACATCATAGGGTTCAATTTTTCTAGAATAATGAAATGTAACGGTTTTTTTATTCTTTAAAACATCGAGTGCAGGCATTCCAACCCCACTTTCTTTGTGCGCTGAATTTATACTCCATTTT
>NZ_PSZO01000069.1 GCF_004335975.1 Mycoplasma marinum | reverse complement strand
TTAATGCTTCGAAATCACATTCATCAACAGACATCGCCTCAACATGAACTCTTCCAGCTTCTGTTAACGTCACAGTAGGCACAGGACAAGATGCTACAACAGTTAAAGTTGCTTTAACAAAAGCAAACAGTGATGACTCTACGGGTGAAATTTCATGATCAGGAACTACTTCAGCAACAGGAACTACAAATACAGGTTCAGTTACTGCTGCACAAAAAGCTGCAAGATTATTAAAAGATAAAGCAGATGCTGCACTTCCACAAGTAACAGAAGACATGGTTAATGCTGCAATTAATGTTAAAAAACCACACTCTGCTTCAGATACCGCCTCAACATGAGATCTTCCAACTTTCGTTAATGTTACAATAGGCACAGGACAAGACGCCGTTGTAGTTAAAGTTTCACTAACAAAAGCAGGCGGTAATGATGATGCGGGTGAAATTTGATGAACAAGTACTACTTCAGCAACTGGAACTACGCAACATGGTTCTGTTGTTGGTATATTGAATGGATTTGAAAACGCTTCTCAAAGAGCAAATAGAATTGTTCACTCGGTTACAGATGACATGGTTAATAAAGCAATTAATGCTTCAAAACCACATTCATCAACAGACATAGCCTCAACATGAACTCTACCAGCTTCTGTTAACGTCACAGTAGGCACAGGACAAGATGCCGCTGTGGTTAAGGTTGTGTTGACAAATGCAGGCGGTAATGATACAACAGGTAAAATTTTATGAACAGGTACTGCATCAACAACAGGAACAACAAACACTTATGAAGTTTTTGGTGCATTGGGTGGATTTGAAACAGCCAAACAAAATGCTGATAAAGCTATTCGTTCAATCACAAAAGACATGGTTAATAAAGCAATTAATGCTTCAAAACCACATTCATCAACAGACATAGCCTCAACATGAACTCTACCAGCTTCTGTTAATGTTACAGTGGGTAAAGGACACAATGCAGTTGTAGTTAAAGTTGCGTTAAAAAATGCAGGCGGTAATGATTCTACGGGAGAAATTTCATGAAAAGGAACTACTTCTGCAACAGGGACTACAAGCACAGGTATGACTTTCGGATCATTAGGTGGATTCGAAACAGCAAAACAGAGAGCTGATAAAGCCGTTGGCTCAATTACAGAAGACATGGTTAATAAAGCAATTAATGCTAAAAAAGCACACTCTGACACAGATATGGCCACAGATTGAACTCTTCCAGCTTTTGTTAATGTTACAGTAGGTACTGGACACAATGCAGTTGTAGTTAAAGTTGAATTAACTAACTATACGTCTAATGACGCTACAGGTGAAGTTTTTTGACTAGGAACTACTTCAGCAACTGAAACTACAAAGACTGGCTCTATTAATGGTATATTAGGTGGATTTGAAACAGCAAAACAAAGAGCGGACAAAGCTATTGATAAAGTCACAGACGACATGGTTAATGCTGCAATTAATACTAAAAAACCACACTCTGATACAGACATAGCCTCAACATGAAAGTAGGCACTGGAAAAAAAGCTGTTGTAGTTAAAGTTGCATTGCAAAATGCTGGTGGTGATGATACATTGGGTTCAATAGGATGAATAAGCACTACTTCAGCAACAGGAACTACAAAAACAGGTGGTACTCTTGGTGAATTAAATGGATTTGAAAACGCTGCACAAAAAGCTGCAAGATTATTAAAAGCCAAAGCTGATAAAGCTATTGCCAAAGTAACAGCTGACATGGTTAACAAAGCAATAAACACTTCAAAACCACATTCTGATACAGACATCGCCTCAACATGAACCTTACCAGCTTCAGTTGATGTTACAGTAGGTACAGGAAGGGATGCAGTTGTAGTTAAAGTTGCATTAACAAATACGGGTGGTGACGATACCACAGGTATCATTTCATGAACAGGTGTTACTTCTGCAACAGGAACTACAAATACAGGTTCGGTTAATGGTTCATTAAATGGATTTGAAACTGCTGCACAAAAAGCTGCAAGATTACACAAAATTAAAATTGAAGCTGCAATTCCACAAGTTACAGTGGATATGATCAATAA
>NZ_PSZO01000068.1 GCF_004335975.1 Mycoplasma marinum | reverse complement strand
TATTTTGATGAAGAATATTATGAAAGTGACGTTATTCTTATGAATGGTTTATGAAAAAAACCTATTTATAATTCTGTAGAAAAACTCAATGAACGAATATCCAACATTAAAAGAGAGAATCTAAAATGAGAATGGAGTTCCCTCCCTTGAAGAAAACCCCGAGATGAATTTAATTTTAATAAAGAATTGGTAGCAATGTTAAATAATGAGAATATTAACAATGGAGATGAGAAAGGGTATTATTTGGGTGATAGAGTATTCTTCAAAGATGTTGGTTTTGGCAATATTGAAATCGCTGATATTTTTGACGTCAAAAATAAGAGGATGATTCACATTAAAAATATAACAAACGCTAGTGATTTTGGACATTTAAAAGATCAAATAGGAAAATCGCTGGAATTAATTAAATCTAGCAATAAAAATAAGCTCATTAGACATTTTCTGAAATCAGAAAATCCTCATTATTCCAAATACACAAATTCAATTGCAAAAAATTATATTTGTAATTACTCCCAAGAAGCGAACAAGTGATTTGTTGAGACAAGTAATAAGAAAAATAAAATACAAGAGATTGAATGCGGAATTGGTGTTGAGAGCGCCTTGGGAAATCATTCAATTAAAAACATTTTTAACAAAATAACAATTGGTATTGCTCAAGCAAGTTTTATTGATGGTAAATTTGGTTTTCGTTCATTCTTCAAAAAACAGACTTTAGTTGAAATTAAAGATCTAGTTCAGAAGCATGATTTTGAATTTGAAATAATACCAATTCAATTAATTGAAAAGAAAAAATAAAATATGTTTTATGAATTCGCGTTATGGATGTAGTTATATCTAGAACAAAGAAAACTCTTGATATATTCCAATCAGAAGACTTATTAAAAGAAAAATAATTCAAGAAAGATATAACACCAAAATGCTAAAATTTGAAGAGTTATATTCTCCAGATAAAATATTAAAAATAGCCTTATAACAGCATATTAAAATACAACATTATTTGTTGTATTTTTTTGAAAATTTAGGGTTGTTTACAGTTGTTTTTTCGATTTTTTCAATTCTTATTTGCAATTTTGCTATCATATTTGCAATTTCAGATTGTGTTTGTTTGGAAGACTTAATTTCTTTCTCAACTTTATGAATGGCTTCATCTCTCAAAACAGAAATTTGTTCTTCAATATATTTTTCCAAGATTACTTGCTGTTTTTCATTCTTTTGATTTAAAGTTTCAACATTGACATTAATTTGTTCTTTTAGGTTTGAACATTCTTCTTTCAACGTGTCAAAAGCTTCTTTCGCTGATTCAACATAATCATTGATAGTTACATTAGCTTGTTTTAATGCATGGTCGATATTTGTTTTGGATTCATCAATAATTTCCTCTTTAGTTTGTAAATATTTAACATTGAATA
>NZ_PSZO01000067.1 GCF_004335975.1 Mycoplasma marinum | reverse complement strand
TAATCAATGAAGAAATTACATACTTAAAATTTAAAGAAGTATTAAGGGATATTATTTCTAAGAATCACAAAGAAATAAAATTTTGGAATATGTCCATTAACTTCGATGTTCAAGCAACAAAATTTGAGGTTTCTGATTATGCAGTATTTTTAGATGGATTGCAAGAAGAATTTAAAATTATGTTTATTATTTCGACAGGTAACAATACAGATGGCGGAGATGATAAAATCTCACCACCTTCAGATAGTTTTAGGGCGCTTTCTGTTTCAGCGGTTAAACAGGATCTTTCAAGAACATCATACACTAAAAAGGGAAGCATTGGTTTTCATGCTTCTAAACCAGATGTGTCAATATTCGGCGGAGATATAAATGATAGAATTTCAGTGGTTTCAAATAACAAAATAGTGGAGACAACAGGTGGAAGTAGTTATGCAACACCATTGATAACACGTTTGGTTGCAAATTTAACAAACATGCAATATTCTTTATTAGAGATACCGGCAATATTATCAAGTTATAGTTCATGAGTAGCTCAAAAAAGATGTTTGAAAGATATTGCATATTACCCAACCGGAGCGCTCCCTATTGATAATACGGAATTATTTAATATGATAAATAAAAAACTAATGTGAGTTTCAACGACGAGTGTGGGTGGTGGCTATAGACATGGATTTTATAATCTTGAATTTCCGTTATTTGAAGAAGGGTATGATTTTAAATTTATACTCTCTTATAATGTTGATGCAAAGTTTGCTAAAAATAGTACATTTGAATATGTATTAGATTCCACAAAAGTAGTCATGGGTAGAGAGAATCCATTTAAAAAAAATAATATCAATTCAACTGATTCCACTTGACTACTTTCAGAGGGAGTCGGTAATGAAGAGTTATCAAAATTTTTATTCCTTACAGAAGCTTCTCAAAGAATTTTCAAAGGTAAATATAAAAATAGAAATACACTTATTTCTTGACCAAAAAGGATAAGATCCTCTTCCAAAACTCAAAGACCTAAAAATCAAGAAGTTAAGACATTGCCAATTAAAAAATGAGGACTTTCTTTCGTTAGAGACGTGATAGATACCACAATTAATAGAAAAGAGATGAGAGACCAAGAAATTGCAATAGCTTTTATAGGCGAGTCAGCTAATTATGATTTCTATGATTCCTTTGTAAATTTAAATCATGATATCGTAGAAAAAATCAATATTTCAAGTGACGTGAAAAATGTTGTATCTGATGAAATAATATTCGAATAAAGGTATGCACTATAGAATTATGAATGTAATCTTAGCAAGAGCAAGAGAAACACTTGCTATTTTTACTTAGATGTTCTATTACATGGGAATCTAATTAAAAAAGATGAAGACAATGCTGAAATGCTTATATTTTGGAATTGTATTCTTTAGATAAAATCTTAAAAAAGCAAAAGAAATAATTCCCAATTAGGAATTATTTCTTTTGTGCAAATTGCATGTTAATTAGTTATTGAATATAGGGG
>NZ_PSZO01000066.1 GCF_004335975.1 Mycoplasma marinum | reverse complement strand
AATCAAAATTTTCTATTTTATCTATTTTTCTCAACTCATTCACAAAGATATTAATACCTGTTTTTTTCTGTTTTTCAATTTCAGCAAAATAGAATTCATAAAATTGTTTTATTTTATCAATTCTATTAAAGCCATTATTATCAATGGCATAATTTGATAAAGTTTTTTCTATTCTTTTATCAATATCTTCACTTTTCTTATTGGCTTTATTTACGAATATTCTAATAGTTTTCAATGACGTTCCCATTCCATAGTTAACCACGTAATAATCAATAATGCCGAATTCATTTATTAAATGAGCTATTGACCATTTTAAGTAATTATCAAAATTATTTTTTCTAATATAAATCTCTTCGTGTATATTCATTTGCTTTGCGTGTAATTCTTTGACATTAATTATTAAATCTTTAAAGTTGTTTTCTTCAATTAGGCTTAACAACTCATCAACCAAATAAGGTTGAAGTCCGACCCTAACTTTATCATTAGATAAAAAGAATCTAAATGGCGAAGATTTTTGCATTGGATCAACTAAATGAGAATTTGAATATCTAATTTCAACTAATGAATCCTGACCTTTACGCCCAGCACGACCAGCTTGTTGATAAAGATCTTCAAGTGACGATGGTGGTTGAATTAAACCCACATAATTACATTCCTCGATATTTACACCCATGCCAAAGGATTTAGTTGCAAAGAGGACACTTGCTTTCTTGAATGGGTTTAATTTTTCCTCTTCCTTTTTCTCTCCCAATTCGTTGATTATTTCTTTCTTACGACCAATAAATAATCCTGAATTTTTTATTGAAGACTCTTCGAAAGCATGTTCCGCAGATGCAAGATTTGGATATTTCCTATTTCATTTATTGGCATAAATAAAATACAAAATTGATACACCATTCTCAAATTCTTGTTTCTTAGCAACGTTAACAGCTATTTCTCCCCAAAATCTTTTCTTGTCATTCTTGGTTTTTAAGTGACTATCGTTTTCTTTAATTAATTTATACTTAAGTTCCTTCCTCTCAAGGCCACTCCCATCTGCTAAATTAATAAGACCTTTTGAATTTATATTTAATATATTCATAATATCCTTTTGAATATATGGTGCTGCAGTTGCCGTTAAAGCAATAATTTTCATCTTATCATTTCTTTCTTTTATATTTTGCATAACATGGCGAACAACTAAATAAGAAGGTCTAAAATCATGACCTCATTCAGAAATACAATGTGCTTCATCAAATACAATAGCACCAACAAAATGCGCCAATGATTTAAGCATGTAGTTTACCTCTATATTTTCCAATCTTTCTGCGGTAATTAAAAATAATCTTTTATTAGCGAGTGTCGCTTCATCTATTCTGTTTCTTTTCTTTTTAATTTCAGCATTACTCATTGAAAAATCAAACCCATTTGCATTTAGATGAAGATTTTGATCATCTATTAGGGCATTAATGGGAAATATAGCAAGAATAATGACCGGTTGTAAAAAAGAAAATAATTGATAAATAAGAGATTTACCAAATCCTGTTTTTAAAACAGCTAAAATATTCCCGCCGTCTATGAGCAACTTTTTAACTGCCAAAAACTGTTCATCTTTAAGTTTTTTAATTCCTTGTGCATGAAAAGCGTATGCCACAATCCTATCTAGAATTTCTTTTTCAATACTTTTATATTTAACTTGTTTTTTGGAAATAAATGAAGG
>NZ_PSZO01000065.1 GCF_004335975.1 Mycoplasma marinum | reverse complement strand
AAATATTATAGATAACAATACAAGAATAATTAAATCTAGTGCTGGTAAAACTTTCCTAAACTCATTGGAAGGCGGTTATGAAGAATTAGATTTACTGATAGAAGGTATAAAGTTAGGTGTTATAAAATCTTCTTTTTTCTTTGGTAGTCCAGGAACTGGGAAAACTTCTTTTGCAAAAGATTTAGCGAAGTTAACAAATTATACTTTCGTAAATCTCAACATTTCTGAAATAGTGGATTCTCGCTTGGGAGAAAGCATTAAAAATTTGGAGATGTTTTTTAAAAAAAATATCTCAGAAGAGAAAATACTTTTCATTGATGAGGCAGATTCTCTTTTTACTAAAAGAGGAACAACTAATGATGTTTTTGAGATGGAGCGGTTATTGACTGTGATGCTGCAAGTAATGGATCAAAAAAGAAAGGCAGTGATAATCTTTGCTTCTAACCTCATAGATAGGATAGATAAGGCGATTTTAAGAAGGTTTGATATGTTGATAAATTTTGATAAATTCAGAATTGATATTGATAAAGCTATACAAAATTCAGAAATAGTAAACGAGTGAGAGCTTACAAATTCAGAAATGAAACAAATTTCAAAATATATAAAAGAAATACATAACCCGAGAATGTACGATATTGATGCATTGACTAAGAAATATCTGATTAATAGCAAATTGGAAAAAGTTGGAAAAAAATATTCTAACTCAATAAAAGAATATATTTTACAAATTAATAAAGAAAGAAGTGAAAATGAATAAAATTTTAAGATTAAAAATCGATACCAAGTACCTACGCAAGACTGGTGGCGGATCAGATAAATATGAAGAACCAAAAAATTTATTAGGGCATTATGAATTATTAAACTCATTGAAGAACATTGATGCATATCAAGGCATTCGAGCTTTCTCTCTTTTAAATAAAAAAACCAAAAGTATTGTTGAAGGTGATGTGCCCTTAATACCAGCGCCTAGAAAAAGATTTGTTGAGGATATGAAATTTGTTTTTGGTCAAAATAAATTAAATTATAGTACAACATTCTTTTCTGCAAATGATAAAAACCTCCACTTTATATATAACTTGGGTTATGACCAAATAGAGGAAGCTATAAGACGTTTAGAGACTTTGGAAGAACTTATAAAAAAACACAATACCCCCTCTTCTAATATTGGGCACTTTTTTAAATTATTAGTAGGGAAACACAAAGAAGAATTAAGACAAGATATAGGAATAATCTCGAAAGAAAGAAAAATAAGTAATTTTACATCAACAAAAATTACGAAGTATCTCTCAAATCAATCGTCGCAATTTTTATCTTTTAAACCTCTAACAAAAAAAATAGTGTTGGAAAACGAATCAGCAGAATTAACTTTTTCTTCAATAGATATTGCAGAAATTGCAGCTCAAAAATTAAGCACTCTAAAAATAAATATAATTCAGAATAAAGGGGACGATAAATTAATTATAAATGGAACCATTTCGGAAGAAAGCAACCTAAATTTAAATGGGGTTATAAGTTACAACAAAGATAGCTCTTTATTAAGAGAAAAACAAAACAAAAATGATTCAAATGAAGAAATGAATTTTACCAACAATGATTCGATAGAAACTGTCGTAGGGGTTATTGATGGGGGTATTTCCGATGGAATTGTTAAGGATTCTCTTTATAAATATGAAGATAATATTACATTAGGAATTGGGGATAAAATTTCAAGGGGTACTCACGCAGAAGAAGTAACTTCTTTAATTTTATTCGCTGATGAACTTTCAGATAAAACAAACG
>NZ_PSZO01000064.1 GCF_004335975.1 Mycoplasma marinum | reverse complement strand
ATTTTCCACACCCATACCAAATTCTGTCAACATATATTCTTTATTCTTACCATATCTATCAACTAATTCCATGATTGTATCATAAATTGCTTCAGGATATATTTCTCAACCTCTGAATTTATTTTCACGCCTATTAGGCATATCATAACTTTCGAAGTAGTCATCAAATTTTGAAATATTATTTTTTTTAGTTGGTGCTTGGGCCCTTCTAGGTGAATAGAAATTTAAACCAATTAAATCTACATCAACTTTTGCAAGGATTGCAATATCTTTTTCCTTAAAGTTTTTGGGGAATAAATCCATCTCTTTAAGCCAAGACTTCATCCCTTTTGGTCAAGTTCCTTTAATCATAGGATCTGTTAATCCTTTGAATTGAAATAAATCCATATACATAGCAGCTTTTACATCTTCTGGATTATTTGGATCTTTTGGATAGACAATTGCTGAATTGAATATTGCACCTATTTTTTTATTTGTTTGTTTAGGTTTGATAAATTCATTAAAATAATTTACAACTAATGCATGACTCATAACAATTCCATAGGCAGCATTTACACCATTTTGATCATTATTTATTTTGGGATATTGTATATCTTTCAAGTAAGACGCTTCAGCTGGAACTCATGGTTCATTCATTGTTGTTCATATATTAACAATATCAATAAATTCATTAATTACGTACTTAGAATATTGTAGAAAATCTTGTCAAACTTCCCTAGATTCTCAGCCACCTTTTTCTTGCTCATACATCGGCATATCAAAATGAAATAATGTCACCATGGGCTCTATTCCATTTTTCTTCATTTCTGTAAAATAATCTCGGTAAAAAGCAACACCTTCTTTTGAAGCGGGTTGTTCCATTCCGTTAGGAAATATTCTCGCTCATGAAATAGATGTTCTACTAGAATTAATACCAATGCCCTTTCACATTTGAATATCCTCTTTGTATCTTCTTGTTATATCAATCGTTGTTTCAGGTCCAACTTCGTCAAAGAAATCATTAGGTTCTTCCTCGTACCATTGTTCATAAACAGTTTTTGCTTTTGGTGTTTTGCCTTTACCTTCAGTTTGTTCAGCAGAAATTGCACCACCTCATAAAAACCCTTTTGGGAATTCTATTTTTTCCATATTTTCTCCTTAAATTATTTTGAAAGTTCACTCACTTTTCGTATAAAAGTATCGTAATTATAGAGAGTTTCCCCACTAAGTTCCGTTAATCTACCTTTGCTAAAATAAACCACGGTAGGTGTCCCAGGTGTGATTCCATAATGTTTCTTTAAATAAAATAATATAGTATTAATTTCTTTTGCAGAAGCATCGTTATCATCGTTTTTTCTTGGGTATGCATTTGGTAAGTTATGATTTCTATCAGCTATATCTTCAATTTGATATATTGTGATATTTTTTGGATGTTTTGCAAGGAATTGTCCTCAAACACCTTTTTTACTAACATAGCCCACATCACCTTTGTGATCTTCCATATTCACGGCGTCATAAACTTTGCCATTTTCTTTATATGCTTTTTCTCCACTTACAAACATTCTGCAAGAAGGACATGCAGTAGAACCGATATATAAAACTGCTTTTTCTTTAGAGTTTGATTCAATTTTTTTAATCACTTCGTTTGCTGTCATACTCTTTTTAGACTCTCCACAGGAAGCAACAACTAACGGTGCAACAAAAAGCATTAGTGTAGGTGCTAAAAATAATGATTTTTTAATTCTTTTTTTCATGTTTCTCCTAATAAATATTTTTAAATATTTATATTAATAAGTTTTCAAGGAACAACTTGTTCTCCATTGAAATCAATAGTTTTCTCGCTTATATTTAAAACTCTCATTTTAATTTCTTCATTAACATCTTTATAAAGGGCTCTAATTACTAAACCCT
>NZ_PSZO01000063.1 GCF_004335975.1 Mycoplasma marinum | reverse complement strand
CAATATGAAAAGAATAAAATTATTGCAATTAATAATTCAAAAGAAACTGAAATTAAAGAATTAAAGCATAAGCTGAATTCTTCTAAAATTATTAAGCAAAAAATTCTTGATTCTGCAATTATTTGAAAATATTCAATTCCTGCACGTATACGTGAATTGTCAGAATTGGTGGGAATTAGAAACTTCTTAAAAAGAAAACCATCAGCTTTATCAGGTGGACAAAGACAAAGAGTCGCTCTTATTAGAGCCATTTCAAAAGATGCTCAATTATTTTTATTTGACGAACCTCTATCTAATCTTGACGCTAAATTAAGAGGTGTTATGCGTTCTGAAATTAGAAAAATTCATGATCGTATAGGGTCAACCTCTCTTTATGTCACACATGACCAAATTGAAGCTATGACAATGGCTAATAAAGTTGTAATAATGAATGTTGGTTATATTCAACAAGTTGGTTCTCCTAAAGATCTTTATGACAATCCTTCTAATGTATTTGTAGCGAGATTTATAGGAACCCCAACAATAAATATGATAAGAGGTATTATGAATGATATAAATACATTCGCATCTGCAAATTCTAGTATCACCGTTGATTTTAACGAAGAACAAAAAATAAAGCTAAAAGCTTATAAAGGCAAAGAAGTTATTCTTGGAATTAGACCTCATCACATTAAAGTTTGTACCAATGCAAAGACTAAGGCAAATGTTGTTGAAGGTATAATTGAAACATTTGAACTTGTCGGTTCTGAGTATGTTCTTAAAGTAAGAACAAAACACTTTGGAATTATCAGAATTCAAGTTCCAGCTTCGATGATAGTCGAGAAAAATAAGGTTATTAAATTTACTTTTGAAAAAGAACACGCCTTCATTTTTGATGCGCAAACTGGTATTTCGATAACTTCAAAAATAAATAATGAAACACAAGATGCTCTTGATGTGTGAAAGGCAAGTGTTGGTGAGAGAATAAATAATAAAATAATACTTGAATCCGAAAGGGAACAAACAACTTTTGGAAAAAAAGTTGCTGAAGAAGTTAAATCTATATTTGATAAGAAATATAAAATGAGTTTAATTCATAAGAAAGTTGAAAAAAACAACAATAAAACCGAAGATTACAATTTAGTTGAAATCGATAATGATAATGCAATTAATTCATAGGAGAAATATGAAAAAGAAAATTTACGTTATTCCACATACTCATTGAGATAGAGAATGAATGTTTTCTGAACAAACGGGAAATGTACTTCTCAATCAAACTATTAATGAGATGCTGAAAACTATTAAAAAACAAAAAGATTTTAAAATGGTGTTAGATGGCCAGGTTTCTCTTTTGGATGATTATCTAAATTGAAATGAGAATTCAAGAAAAGAAAAAATTCAGAGATTCAAAGAAAGTCACATTGCTTTTGGTCCGTGATTTTCACAACCTGATGTATTTTCTTCGTTGGGTGAAACAACGATAAGGAATCTTGAAATAGGAAGGAAAACACTCAAGGATTTAGGTTTAAAAACAATTGATACGGCATATATGCCTGATACATTTGGTTTTAATCAAAACCTGCCTCAAATATTCAAACAAAATGGGTTGAATAATTTTGTTCATTGGAGAGGTTTAAATAGGGAGCATATTAAGAATTTTCCACTATATAACTGAGAAGGGGTTGATGGAACGAAAATTTTATCATCAAACTACAAAACTGGTTATTACTTTTTTGGTACCTATTATCCCTATAGTGGTGTGACCAAAGAAAATATTCATGAATTAGCAAAAGAATTTTTTGAAAAAACTAAATCAGGAATTGAAGAGAGTTTTAAGGTTCAAAAAAATAAAACTTCTGTTTTATTTCCACTTGGTGGTGATCAAGCACCCGCAATTCATGGTGCCAAGAGATTTTTTGAAGTATTAAATGAAAT
>NZ_PSZO01000062.1 GCF_004335975.1 Mycoplasma marinum | reverse complement strand
ATTTTACACTTAATTTTGATTTTGGCGATTTCTATTTTGATTGGTGCGCCAGTATTCATATGTATATTTTGGCATTTTGATTTTGATAAAGACAAAATAAAAGAAATTTCTAAATTTATGCCTATTGTATTTCCGCTTGGTATTTTAGTTGATATCATTATTAAACCACTTGTTAAAAACATAAAAATATATGACGATAACAGCTTTTTTATAGATCCTATATCCAACACGGCGATTGAGGAGTATGTAAAAAAAATTACAAAAAGAAAAATGGTGGTCATTCATATAACTGAATTAGATAGACTTTCTAACGAAATAGGAAAAAAAGGTGCCGAAGCTATCAAGTATATAGTTAAATCTATTTCTTTGGCTTATAAAAATAGAAATGTAAATATAGTCTTTGAAATAGATTCAAATATTAAAAACATAGTTGCTACAAATTCAAGTGGTGATAAAACATTGAAAGACAAAGTACATAAATTATTTGGAGAAATTATGGATATCAATACTTTTGATTATAAAAGTATTTTAAAGTTAGATAAGTTTTTTTCAAAAGGCAAAGACGAAGGCGAATTGTTTTATAGTTATTTCAAAATGATGAAAGAACTTAATAGTAAATCTCATATTATGTCATGAAGATTAATTGATAAACATATAAAGATATTTAGAAAAGTGAATGAAAAAGTATTTCAAGAAGATTCAGTAAAAAAAGAAATTTATTTAAAAGGTTCTTATGGATTTCAAGAAAAACAAGGCCGTGTAAATTGAGGTTTTAATGAAATGTATAAATCCGAAATAATGAGTGCTTTTTCTTTTGAAAAAGAAGATGAAACAAAAATATTTTTTGATAATGGTATCAAAGCACACTATGGAGAAGATGCGGAAAATTATGAAGACGTATGAAAGCAAATTTTCTCTATAACTAATCCACACTTACGTATTAATATTAAAGATTGGAAAGTATATGAAGATTTATGAAATAACTTAGACTTTCAAAAAGAGTTTTTCAATAACTATTCAAAATTCCTAAAAGAAGAGGATGCTTTTAAAAATAATGCTGTATTCTATTTCATATATTTTGCCAAACAATATTACCCAATAGATGGAAAGTTTAATTTAGGGTCATTTTGAAAATCTGAATGGCAAATTATTCAAGATGAAAAATACATCACTAAAAAAGACTACTTTAACAAAATCTTGCCTGAATACCAACAAAAATTAGTAGAAGGTTTAAGTCCAGAGAATATTAAAGGGCAAAAATGGTTTTTTGAATTATCTTCGCAATATCTTGATAGTTTGAATGGTGAAGTAGTGATTTGACTATTAAATGGTGATTACATAGAGCCTGTAGAAGTTGAGGATAAAATGGATCTTAGTGATGACTATTGATATACACAATTAGCAAAGAAAGTGCAAGATAAAATATCTTGGAAACCAAAATTCAAAATTTTAAATGATCAAAAAAAATACAGGAAAG
Organism: Mycoplasma marinum; assembly: GCF_004335975.1. Classification (GTDB taxonomy): domain Bacteria; phylum Bacillota_I; class Bacilli_A; order Mycoplasmatales; family Metamycoplasmataceae; genus Mycoplasma_K; species Mycoplasma_K marinum. The sequence continues at coordinate 437 of NZ_PSZO01000062.1, read as the reverse complement.
ATTCTTGTGAAAAAATTGACTTATCTAGTTGATGACCAAAATTTGATTCTGAATTATTTAAATATATAAAACCTGAAAGAGATAGGTTTTCAAAGCACAAATATGGGGTTTCTTGAGTTTTCAACAAGCGGGAATCTATAAAAATGTTGAAAATGTTACTTAACACAACAATTAATATAAAGGAGATAGAAATAGAACTCTTAAAGAAAAGTGATAATGGATTTACAATATCAAAAACTCTGCTATTCTTAGGTCTTGATACTAGAACTAGGAATTTAAGGTCGCAAGTAACTAAGGCATTAAATAAGGGTGTATTTTCTAAAATTAAATTAGACGAGATGATTGAAAATTTGGTTAAAGAAGCTTACGATAAATACGATAATAAAAATAAAAAATAAAAAAATAAGATGTGTTCAAAAAAGAGGAATAGAGGAATT
>NZ_PSZO01000061.1 GCF_004335975.1 Mycoplasma marinum | reverse complement strand
GAATATTAAATCAATTAATAATGTTTAATTTATATTCAAATGATTAATTCTATTAATGTAAAACCTCCTTGTGATTTGTAATGAAAATATAGTAAGAAGTCATATCTGCTTCTTTCTTTATATTTTTATTATTAGAATTGCTATTTATTTACTCATAGTAAGTATCTTTATATACTTAATACTTTAAGGCCTTTAGAGACCAATGCTTTGTGTTTATGCAAGCAAAGGAATAGGGCAAGGAAAAACTAAGCTTAGTTAAAGTGTGGAATTTATTTGTCCCACTTTATTATTTGCTTAGTTTTTTATTGGACAAATTTTATTTAGAATCCTGAAAATTCACTTTCAAATTCCAAATCTTTATTAAATAAGAAATTTGAAATTTCATTATAAAATGCATCACTGTATATCAGTTCATCGTCATCATAAATTTTTTTAACTTCTTTTTTCCACTTATCTTTGCTTATTTTTTTATTTTCCAGTTTTTCTATTGTTTTTTCACTGAAATAATCTTCTAAGTTTGATTTTTCAAGAAGCATCACTTTGTCATTCCCTTTGAATTTCTCATTAATTTCCACTACATCAGAATCCAAAATTGCTAGATAATCTATATTATATTTTTCGCAAAAAATAACAATATGTTTCATGTTTCCCCCTCCGCGTGCATTCCAAATTGATCAGTTTGAGTTATTTATTTTTTCAAAGATTTCTTTGTGTGATCTAATTGCCCTTACATCATCAACCCCCTCCAAGATTAACACCTTGTTAGAGAAAAGAGTTCTTATAATGGATTCTGCATGCATTGAAAATGAGAATGTACCCTTTTGTTCTTGCTTAATTTTATCTAAAGGTAAATATAACGGCTTCAAAATATCATTCGAAAGCGTTAATCTAATTATATTTGGAAGCTGAGTGTATAACTTTTTGACAAATTCTTCTCTATGTGTTATCAATATAATTTGCTTGCTTGAGTTTTTAATTTTGGAAGCAAGGATATTTGACATCCCATTTGACAGGAAATTAGTTGGTTCATCCAAAAGTATTAAGTTTGATTCCCCTTCAAAAATTAATGAAGTTAAGATTGAACGCTTTTGACCATCTGATAGCATTTCAAGGTCTACTAAATTTCCATGTAAATCTTTAAATTTAGCATGCTCAAAAGCACTTTCGGAGGTATCTAAATGTTCATTTAAAGGTAAGGTGTCAAGTTCTATTGATTTGATTGATTGTACACACTCGGTAAGTGAAGTTGTTATTTTATTAGAAAGGTAAGAAGTAAATTCATCGTTTTTAGAGTTTACTAGTTTTTCCTTGAATTTATAATCAGCAGCAGCATTAATTAAGAAGAATTCATTCACAAATCCAGTTAAAGCTGCATTAAAAATATATTCATAATTGGACATTAAACCTTTATTGGTATCAAGAAAAATATGTTCTTTTGAAGTAAAATGTGGCAATTTGAAAAAACCTTTATTTTCTGTTTTTGTATATCAAATACTTCTTGAACTATATGAATAAATGAAGTTTATAGAAGAAATGAGGATATTTCCAACCTCATTGAATCAACTATATGAATTACTAGTTTTTCATTGTTTGCCATCTCATTCTATGTTTGAGGGTGCTCCATAAGGCCCAGCTAATTGTTTATTTAAACCAGTTGCATTAGAAGGTAGTGTGATTTCTTCTAAAAGTTTGTATGATATTTCATAGCTTGCCCCTTCAATACTTTCCCTATTTAGCATCTTCATTATTGTGGACTTTCCTGTACCGTTTACACCAGTTAAAATATTAGTTCCGCTAGTGAAATTTATTTCAAATTCTCCTAGGTGTGATTTGTAAACTTTTAATTTTTGAATTATCATTTTGACCTTCTCTCATGTGTTTTATAAATATTATACTATTGAGAATATTTTTTACAATAATAGAATAATCTATCTGATTATTCTATGCGGTAGCATTGCTCCAAAAGTGTTATAGCGTAAAAG
>NZ_PSZO01000007.1 GCF_004335975.1 Mycoplasma marinum | reverse complement strand
TTTTCGTTATGCTCTTTTTTCATGTTAAGATAAAATTACAACATAGGAAGTAGTGAGATTTCATGAAAACTAAGTTTACACAAAATTTGCTACTCTACCGTCATAGACATAAATCCGAGTCTTGCACATTTATTTCATTATTAATTAATGTCATGAGTCATATTTTTTTGAATTTTTTATAAAAAAACAACCTTATTAGGTTGTATGATTAGCTAATTTCTAAAATAATTTCATAATTCCCTACAATATCTTCTTGGTTAGCAAGTGAATATTGTATTTTTACATTATCTTCATTAATAGTTAATGCAGACATATGTGAGTTTAGCAATAGTATTCCATGTGGTGTTTGATATTGAATTGCAACTGTTTTATTAAGTTCAAGATTAATTGAACTTGGACCAGCAAAGATATTTACAGCAGTTTCTGAAACTTCAATTTTATTCATTACATTCATATTTGGTTCTTTAAATTCATATGTAGTAAATTCTTGATAAGTATCAATTGTTACAGCAGCATCAAAAGAAATTTGTTGTGTTTCTCCTGCTTGAGAAATATTTGAAGTAAATTTAATTTTTTTAGACATTTGATAGTCTCTTTTCAATTAATTCTTTACCGAATAAATAAATAGCTTTTGCAAGTTCCGGACCATGTTCTTGGTAAGTTGTTTCAAGTCTAATAGGCATGAATAATGATTTACCTTTTGCACCTGTAATTTCTTTAGTTGTATTAATTGCAGCTTGAATGCCTTCTATTGAGAATTCATTTTTAGATAGTTCAGATTTAAATGTTGATATAACTTCTGAATTTTCAGCATCCCTAACATCTGTATTTTTATAAATTTTAAGTGCATTAACTAAATCTTGTGTAGTTGCCGCATTTTGTTTATAAGTTTCAGCAAATAGTTCTAATCATTCTTGTTCAAAACCGTTTGTGCTTGTCATTTGTTTCATTTTTTCTACCACAACAGAATTAATTTCTTGTTTGAAGTATTGTTTTGAAAATCAATCCATTTTTTTAACATCAAATTTTGAAGGTGATTTTGAAAGTCTTTCAGGCAAGAATTTTTCAACTAATTGATCATGTGAATTCATTTCAGAAGTATCTTTAGCTGTTCATCCAAGTAGTGCTAGAAAGTTAAAGATGGCTTTTGGATTATAACCTTCATTTTTATAATCTTCAATAAATTGTTTTGTTGATAAGTCACGTTTTGAAAGTTTCTTACCTTCCATATTTGTGATAATTGTTAGATGTCCAAATGTAGGTGCTTCTCAACCCATTAAATCATAAATTGCAAGTTGTTTTGGTGTATTAGTTGTATGCTCTTCACCTCTTAATACGTGAGAGATTTCCATATCATGATCATCAACAACAACCGCGAAGTTATAAGTTGGATAACCGTCTTGTTTTCTAATTACATAATCCCCTATGTCTTTAGTATTAACTGACACTTTACCTCTAACAATATCTTTTCATGAGTATCATTTATCTTTTGGTAAAGCAATTCTAACCGAGTATTCCCCAGCTTTATCTCTTCTTGAAGTTTCTTCATCGTTAAGATTTAGTCATTCTCTATCATATCTAAATGAGAAGTTACCATTTTTTTCTTGTTCTGCTCTTTGTAGATTAAGTTCTTCTGATGAATCATATGCTTTATAAGCATGTCCCTTTTCTAATAATTCATCAATTATTTTATTGTATCTGTCTAATTTTTCTGATTGTCTATATGGCCCATATTCTGATTTTGGATTTCTTGGTGAATCGTCAGGAACAATTCCTAGTCAAGCTAAGTTATCTAGTTGAGATTGTTCTCCGCCTTCAACATTTCTTTTAACATCTGTATCTTCTATTCTCAAAGCGAATTCTCCGTCGAAATGTTTTGCAAATAGGTAAGAAAATAATGCTGTTCTTGCTCCTCCGATATGTAGGAATCCAGTAGGTGATGGTGCGTATCTTGTTCTTATTTTTTTCATAGTTTCAATTTTATCACATAATAGGGTCTGCTAATATGTGAAACAAAAAACAACTTGATAAATAATATTTCATTTCTTAGTGCTATCTATTTCTAATCTTTATTACTTATTATAATTTACATAATTTTGTATAATTAATTTGACATCTTTATATAAGTATCTAATTGGTGATACGTTTCTACTAAAAGCCTTAACTTTTAACTATAAAGAAAGCCAAGATTTGTATCTTACTTTTTTTATTATTAACATGGCATTATGCTTTGTTTTTTATTTTTAGAGATGTTAAAAAATTTGTTTGAAAGGAAAAAAAATGAAAAATATTTCCAATACGGAAAATGGTGATAAAAACTTTATCACAAAATACTTTAAATTTAGCTCCAGGCAAGCTACATTTAAGAAAGAAATCATTGGAGGTTTAGTAACGTTTTTAGCAATGGCATACATTCTTGCAGTTCAACCTTCAATGATGTCAACAGTTAATATTGCTAAGCCGGGATCAATGCCTATTGGTGGAGTATTTTTGGCAACTGTTATTTCCGCTTTTGTGGCAACTATTACTATGGGAATTCTTGCTAATGTTCCAATTTCATTAGCACCAGGAATGGGAGCAAATGCTTTCTTTGTATTTACTGTTTGTTTAATATTAAAAATAGATCCATATGATGCAATGGCAGCAGTTCTTGTATCTGGTTGAATGTATTTTATTATAGCAATCACACCAGCAAGAAAATATATATCAAAGGCAATGCCTAAAAACTTAAAAATCGCAATTGGGGCAGCTATTGGGTTATTTTTAGCTTTTATTGGATTGCAAGATTCAGGGATTGTACAATCAGACGCAATTGCTGCTCCTTGATTGAAAAGTGGCGTAACTTCAGCAACAGCAGTAAAATTAGGTGATTTTAAGAATCCATTAATTATTGTTTCTATAGTTATTTTATTATTAATGTTCATACTTCATTTCTTGAAAATTAAAGGTGGAATTATTATTGCTATGGGTACTGGAGTTGTGATAATGTCTATACTTTGGGCAGCAGGTATAAAAGATTTTGCGCCAGCATTTAAAATGAATAAATATAGTGATGAATTTAAGGGGTTTTCTCAAATTGCGGGTAAAGGGTGAACACATCTTGGGACTATGTTTAAAAATCCTTTATCTTATATAGCTATATTTGTATTTCTGTATACTGACTTCTTTGATACAACGGGTACTCTTTTTGTAATTGGTGAATCTGCAAAAATCAATGAAAGAGAAGGAGAAAAATGAATGACAAAAGCTAATTGAGCTGATGCAATTGGAACAATAACTGGTGCCACAATCGGTGCTTCTACTGTTACTTCATACATAGAATCAACAGCAGGTGTTACTTCAGGAGCTAGAACTGGATTTGCTTCAGTAGTTACAGGTTCATTATTCTTATTGTCAATTGCACTTTGACCAATAATGAATCCACTAATGCCAATTGCAAATTCACATATTCATGCAGCAACTAATACTGTTAATCCAGCAACTATAATGCCTATAACAGCTCCTGCTTTAATCCTTGTTGGATCATTAATGATGATGCAACTTAAAGAGTTTAACTGAAAAGAAATGATTGATGTTCCTGCACTATTTATTACTTTGGTTATTACAATGCTGAGTTATTCAATTACAGCGGGTATTGCAGCAGGTGTTACTATTTTTGTAATTCTTAATTTCTTTGCAGGACTTAAACAATACATAAATGAAAAAAGAGGTAAACCTCAATTTATAGTTGGTGATGAAACCGAAATTGTTTCAAGCGGCATTAAGGAAAAAAATGAAATTGAACAGAACACCTTATATTGAGAAAGGTTAAATATCCCAATGTTGATAATGTTTGTAATGGCGTTGACATACTTTGGAACTACAGTCCTATATCTTTATAAATAAAATTTAAAGCGAATTACTTATTTTAAAATTTAAGTAAGTCACTTTTTAAATCTAAATATTAAAAAGATAAATGAAAAAGCTTTCATACAATTAAATAGAAAAACATGTGATTAAGACAACATTATCAAACTAACTTTGAATGAAGGGTTTAAATATAATTCCTTTAAACAAATATTTGAAGCTTAAAAATGAGTTGATGATAGAAGTTACTCAAAATAACATAAGGACTATAAAATTATTTACACAACCCCAAAAATAGAATATTTTTTAATTTAAGCTTATGATTTAAAGCTTATTTATATCGTAAGAATATTTATATGTTTTGTTTTTAATGTTATTTTTATTGGTAATAAGATTTTAAAAGATTTATTAATCTATAATTAAAATAATAATATAAATATTTAAGGAGATAAAATGAATAAAGTATTAGTTGTAGATTTTGGTTCGCAGTATTGTAAATTAATAGCAAGAAGAGTTAGAGATCTTGGTGTATATTCAGAAATTATTTCACCCTTTTCACCTAATATTATCGAGATTGCTAAAAAGTTTGATGTAATTATTCTTTCTGGGGGACCTTCATCGGTATTTGAAGAAAATTCTTTGAGTATTGATAAAGAGATTTTTGAGATTGGAAAACCTATTTTGGGTACTTGTTATGGAATGCAACTTATTCACCACTTACTTGGTGGTAAAGTTGAAACGTTAAAAGATGGTGAATATGGAAAGGTCTCTTTAACTAAAACTATGGACCATCCAATGTTAAAAAATATTGAACAAGTGTCTAACGTTTGAATGTCGCATTTTGATACTGTAACAGAAGTTGCTCCTGGGTTTAAAGTTATTGCAAAAACTGATTTATGTAATGCAATGACTATAAATGATGAAAAGAAAATTTATACATATCAATTCCACGCTGAAGTTACTCACACAGAATTTGGTAAAGAAATGATAGCTAATTTCTTATTTGAAATCGCTAAACTAAAACCTACATGAAAAGTTGAAAATTTAGTTAAAAATAAGATTGAAGAAATAAAGAAAATCGTGGGTGATAAAAAAGTTATTCTTGGTTTATCTGGAGGAGTAGATTCATCAGTAGTTGCTATGTTATTGCATAAAGCTATTGGTAAACAATTAACTTGTATTTTTGTGAATCATGGTTTGCTTAGAAAAAATGAAGTAGAAGAAGTTCAAAAATTATTTGGTTCAGCTTATGATATGAACTTAGTAACTATTGATGCCAAAGACAAATTTTATAGCGCTTTAAAGAATGTGTCTGATCCAGAAACTAAGCGTAAAATAATAGGTAAATTATTTGTTGATGTTTTTACCGAGGCAAAAGCAACTCATTCTGATGCTTATTTTTTAGCACAAGGAACAATATATCCTGATTTAATTGAATCTTCAGGTATTAATGGAACAGCTAAAGTTATTAAATCTCATCATAATGTTGGGGGATTGCCTGATGAATTGGAATTTAAAATTCTTGAACCTCTAAATGATTTATTCAAGGATGAGGTTAGGAAACTTGGTTTAAAACTTGGACTTCCTAAAAATCTAATAATGAGACATCCTTTCCCAGGCCCTGGTCTTGCAATTAGAATTATTGGTTCAGTTGATGCTGAAAAAGTAAGAATCTTACAAGAGGTAGATAATATATTTATTTCCAACTTAAGGGAAGCAGGATTGTATGATCAAGTTTCACAAGCATTTGCAGTTCTTACACCAATAAAAACAGTTGGTGTACAAGGTGATGAACGTACATATGCCTATACAGCAGCTCTTAGATCAGTGGATACTGTTGATTTTATGACTGCAACATTCTCACAATTACCTTATGAATTTATTGTAAAGGTTTCATCAGAAATTACAAACAAAGTTAAAGATGTTAATAGAGTAGTTTATGATATAACTTCAAAACCACCTTCAACAATAGAATGAGAATAAAATAAATACTACAAATACTTATTTACGAAAGTATTTTTTTATGCTAAAAAATACTATCAAAATTTAATAGTTAGATAACTATATAATTAAATAGAGAAAAGAGGATAATATGTCCAAAATATCTGCTGAAGATAAACTTAAATTAGCCAATAAGAAAATTAAAATTGAAAAAGAAAAAAATGAATATTCTAAAATTAAAAAAACTTTGCCTAAAATTCCTGTTTTTAAATCAATTATATTTTTCTTATCATTTTCATATGTTGCAATAATGACGGTTGTTACAATATATTTCACAACATTTGTATTTAGAGCATTAATTGATAAAAATTATAATAAGTTTATGATGTGGTTTTTAATTAATTTAGGTGTCACAACATCTTTTTTAATTATCAAATATGTATCTGAGTATTTCCTAGAGAAGGAATGTTCAATTTTAAAGACAAAGTTAAGAAGATATATTTTTAAATCATATTCTTGTGAAGAGGGACAAAGAAAAATAAGTGAAGCTCCTGGATCATTTAAATCCATAACAATTGATAGTGTTGACAAATATGTTGATAATACTATTAGACACAAGTACTCCTTAATGCAAAATTTATTAAGGATGTTTATTGGCGGATTTTTGATATTTTATATCTCATGAATTATCGGCCTTGCTGCATTAGGTCTTTGTATTTTTGTTATTTTTTCTATGGGGTTTATATCACCCTTCCTTTCTAAAGGTCAAAAAGAAATAGAGGGTAATATTAATAAATTGGAAGATGAAATATCAAGCAATTTGTCATTGCATTCAGTTTTCTATTTAAATAACTCGAGCAATGTAGTTGTAGGATTTTTAAAAAGAAAATTTGCATGGATTGAAAAGAAAATTGTTAGATTTATTTCAAAAGCAATGCTTTCTCAAACTCCTTCTATAATAATGGGTATTTTCGTAGAATTTGGTTTAATTGTAATTGCATGTATTCTTGTTATAAACGGAAAAATTTCAAAGGAATCATTGGTAGCAATTGGAATGGTAACAACTTTATTTACAGGATCTGTATTTCAATTAACTGAAAATATGCAAGATGTTTTACAATATGCAAAATTATTCCATTTCTTTGTTCCAACAATTGAACAGCCTATTGTTCTCAAATATATTAAAGACATTAATCAAATTAGCATCAAAAATTACAACATAGCCTTTGAGGGTAAAAAATTATTTGAAGATAATATTAATTTGCAACTATTTAAGGGAAAAAAATATGTGATAGTTGGTGATTCTGGTTCTGGTAAAAGTACTTTAATAAATTCAATTTTGGGTAAACAAAATACATATGAGGGAACAATTGAAATAAGTAACAATAATTCAAAAGAACTTTCATCCAAAACTATAATAAACAATATAGGAATATTAAATTCAGAACCATATGTTTTTAATGCAACTTTATTTGAAAATATTGCATTATTTGATAAAAGTGCCAACATTGAAGATATCAAAAACATTTTAAAAGCAATTAAATTTAACGACTTAGAATTGGATAAGAAAATTGATATTACTTCTATTTCAGAAGGGCAAAAACAAAAAATTAATTTTGCAAGAATAGTATTGAAAAACCCTGGTTGGATTATTTCTGATGAAGGTTTTTCAAATATTGATAGAGTTTCAAGAGGGTATATAATGGATTATCTATCAAAAGTTTATGATGGGGGTTTGATAAATATTACTCACCACTTAAGTAAAAAAGAAGAGGTGATTTATGATTCAAAAATCTCACTATAAAAAAAGGGTTACGATTAAGTTGCTAAAGGAAATGCCAACAATCTCATTTTTTGCTATTTTGGCAAACATATTTTCTGCTGTTGCAATGGGTATAACTCCATATTTTGTTTCCAAAACTGTAAATTATGCGATTAATAATAATGCAACTTTAACAGAAAAATGAATAGGGTATACATTTATACTTATGGCTATTATGGTAGTCCTTGTAGTCTTTGAAGCTGTTATTAAAAATATATATAGTATAAGAGTAGAAAGAATTTTACGGAATAATTATTCTGAAAATGTATTTCTAAATAATATCTCTGATTTTAAAAAAATTGGTAAGGGAGCACATTGAGATAATCTAACTGAAACTGCGAATTCAATTTCAGATAACTACTTTGCAAACTACTTATTATTTATAAAATCCATTTCAACTATAATTGCATCCTTTGTTGCGATTGCATTGTTAAACTTCTATATAGCATTAATATTAGCTTTTATTTGTATTTTGTCAAAAATAATTCTTGTTGTTTTTGATAAAAAATTAAGAGTTAAAACGAAAGCTAAAGCAGATATGAGAAAAAAATATAATGAAGATTTAAATGATTTAACATTAGGTATTGAAACACTATTTTGGAATGACAATATAGAAGCTTTGGGTGAAAAAATAGGTGAAGCAAATTCAAATGTTCAAAAAACTAGTATTTCCTTTTTTAAAACAGAACAAATATTTAAATATGTTAATGCTTTGATTGCTGCAATTGTTGAGACAACATTGTTGGTTTCAATTTCAATATTTGTATTTAAAATTAACTACTCAGTTGTAACATTATTTTTAGGTATTTTTATGTCGCTTGAAATTTTTCAAGGTGAACTAAATAATTTGGTTGCATCTTTTGTTGCGGCAAGACAAACAAAACCTCTTAGAGATAACCCAGATTATTGTAAAAATAAACATGCTAAAAAAGAAGTGTTATCACCTTGGTTTGAAAAAGAAATTAAAGTACAAAAACTTGATTTTTCTTATAATGATAAGGAAATATTTAAGGATTTATCTTTCAATATTAATAAGGGTGAAAAGATAGCTATTACAGGTAAAAGTGGTTCTGGTAAAAGTACATTACTAAACTTAATATTAAATCAAATTAAACCCAATGGTGGTTCAATATTAATTGATGGGAATAAAATTGAGACAATTGAGGAACAAAAGTATTTAAGTAATATATCTTATGCAAATAATCACAACTTGATAATCAATGAAACGTTTGATGAAAATATGTCTCTGTTTGGTAACGCTACTTATAAACTTAAGGATCTTAAAGAAAAATTTAACCTTAATTTTATAAAAAATAAAAGTGATAGATTAGATAAAAATGCACTTTCTACAGGGCAACAACAAAGAGTGAATTTAGCTCGAGTTTGAATTAATAAAAAATCTATATTAATTCTTGATGAATGTTTTGGTAATTTGGATAAAAAGAATGCTGATTCAATTCTTAAAAATATACTAGAAGACAAAGACGTAACGATTATTATGATTTCTCACCATTTAACTGTTACCCAGACAAAGATGTTTAATAAAGTTATTGAATTATAAGCAATTAATATATCATGAATAAGTTGACTAATGTGTTGATTTATTTTTTTTATTTAATTATTTATCATTATATTTAGAACATATTTTTAATAAAAATATTTATTTTAAAAAACTAAAAGTTATAATTGAATTATGAAATTAATAGTAGGACTTGGTAATCCAGGTCAAGAATATAAAAATACAAGGCACAATGTTGGTTTTGATGCGGTTGAAGAACTCGCAAGATTACTTGATGTTGAACTTAATAAAGAAAAATTTAATGCTCATTTTGCAAAAGTGGATGATGTTATTATAGCTAAACCTCAAACATTTATGAATCTATCGGGAGACGCAGTTCAATCTATCATGCGTTTTTATAAAATAGAACCAGAAGATTTATTAGTTATTTATGATGATATGGATCATGGAGTTGGCAAGGTTGCAATTAAAACAACTGGTTCAGCAGGGGGACAAAATGGTGTTAAAAGCATTATTGCTAATGCAGGAACTCAAAATTTTGCAAGGATTAAAATAGGTATTGGTAGAGGTAATGATACAGTGAAACATGTATTGGGTAATTTTTCAAAAGAAGATAGAAAATCTATCGATAAGGTTATAGCGCATGCAGCAAAAGCTGCCAAGTTATTTATGAGTAAAGATATTAACACAGTGATGAATAAATATAATATTAAAGGTAAGCAGGTTTAATTATGAAATTATTAGCAATTTCCGGAGGACCAGACTCAATGGTTCTATTACACAAAAATAGAAATAAAAAAGTTGTTGTTGCACATGTCAATTACAATGCAAGACCAGATTCAAATAATGATGAGAATATTGTAAGAGAATTCTGTAAAGAAAATAATATTGAAATCAAAGTTTTATCATTAAAGGGAAAACCAAAAACTAATTTTCAAGCTTGAGCAAGAGAAGTTAGATATGACTTTTTTAAAGAAGTATATGATGAATTTGAGTGCAACGAATTACTAGTGGCTCATCATAAAGATGATTTTCTTGAAACTGCACTTATGCAAAAAGAAAGTGGAAGAGAACCGAAATATTTCGGTATTAAAAAGGTTAATTACCTAAAAGGAATGAAAATTACAAGACCATTTATTGATAAATATTGAAAAAAAGACCTTTTGGAATTATGCAAAATTTGAAATATACCTTATGCTATAGATTCTTCAAATTCTGAACCAGTTTATACAAGGAATAAGTTACGTATTGAATTAAGTAAATTATCATTAAAAGCCAAAAAACAAAGGCTTTCTTGATTTAAGATGTCTAATAAAATTTTAGTTAAAAAGAATAGAAAAGTACAATTTAATTGCTTTTTATGGGCTAAAAATAGTTTTTCAGTAAAATCATTTCGTATTTTACATTTTAAAGAAGAAGTAATATTTGAATTTTTACATGAGTTTGGAACTGATATTAAAGTCACAAAAGATAAAATAAATTCAATAATAGACTTTATAACTTCTAAAAATGGTAAGGCTGAATATAAAATTTCTAGTGATGAATATATTAAAAAAGAGAATGGAATTATATCAATTATTAGTAAAAAATAGCACTCTATATGGTTGAGTGCTATTTTAAATAACTTATATGTGATACAATTAAAAAGATATTAAATAGACTGTTATACATTTACTATATTTATAAATAATAAAAATGTATAATTTAAATATCTATTCCTTAATTTAAAAAGGATTACAAGGAGGGCATAAATGGCCACACAAAATAAAAAGAAAAAGTTTAATTGAACAGGATTTATAGTCATTTTATTAGTTACAGCAGCACTAATAATAGGACTTTATTTCCTATTCTTTAAAAAAGATAAGATAGTTTCAGCATCTAGTTTTGAAACAAAACTTAAAAAAGCTGAAAGTGATACGAAGGATGATCATTATATTAAGGACATTACTTTTGATTCAGCGTATTCAAAAATATATGTAACCGAACACTTAAATGGTGGAAGAGAAGAGAAATATATCGTTCCGGGTGCAACACCTGGGCAAATTGATGATTTTAGACAATCATTCTCTGCAGCAACTGGTGCAAACATACCTAATTCTATAATGAAAGGCCACAAAGGAGCATTTATTGATTCTTCTGGTAAAAATCATAGTGATTCAGGTATTAGTGGTACCGTATATAAAGCTCCTAGTAAATGAGTAAATATAATGATTTCACTATTACCAATGGTATTATTCATCTTTGTGATGATTTGATTGGCTAAAAAATCTGGTGGAGCTGGTGGTGGATCACCATTCTCAGTCGGAAATAATAAAGCTCAAAAAATGGTATCAGATAAAAAATTCTCAGATGTCGCTGGTAATGAAGAAGTTAAAGAAGAGGTTATTGAAGTTGTTGATTTCCTTAAAAATCCTGCTAAATATAAAGCTGCAGGTGCAAAAATTCCTAAAGGTATTTTATTGGGTGGGCCTCCAGGTACAGGTAAGACTTTAATTGCTAAAGCTACTGCCGGAGAAGCTGGTGTTCCATTCTACTTCATTTCTGCATCTAATTTTGTTGAAATGTTTGTTGGTGTTGGTGCTAAGCGTGTTCGTGAAATGTTCCGTGAAGCTCGTAAGAATGCCCCATGTATTATATTTATTGATGAGCTAGATGCTGTTGGTAGATCTCGTGGTGCTGGTATGGGTGGTGGAAATGATGAGCGTGAACAAACACTTAACCAACTTCTTGTTGAAATGGATGGTATGTCAGAAAATAATGGTATTTTAGTTCTTGCAGCTACTAACCGTCCTGATGTTCTAGATCCTGCTTTACAAAGACCTGGACGTTTTGATAGAACTATTACTGTTGGACTTCCAGATATTAAAGAGCGTGAGGCAATTCTTGATGTTCATGCCAAAGGTAAGCGTATAGATCCTGGTGTTGACTTTGGTAATATTGCTAAACGTACTCCTGGTTATTCAGGTGCTCAATTAGAATCGGTTATTAATGAAGCATCACTTTTAGCTGTTCGTGAAAATTCAGGTGTAATAACAGCTGATCAAATTGATGAAGCAATTGATAGAGTTATGGCTGGTCCTGCTAAGAAATCAAGAGTTATTGAAAAAGAAGAATTAACAATGGTTTCTCTACATGAAGCTGGACATGCCGTTATTGGTATTAAGGTTCCAGGTGGTCAAAAAGTTCAAAAAATAACAATAATCCCTCGTGGTCAAGCTGGTGGTTATAACTTAATGACTCCAGAAAAAGAGTCATACTATAATAAAAAATCAGACCTACATGCACAAATCATGTCATTCATGGGTGGGCGTGCAGCTGAAAAAATTATGTATGGTGCAGATCAAGTTTCAAATGGTGCTGCAAATGATATTGAGAAGGCTACAAGAATCGCAAGAATGATGGTTACTCAATGAGGTATGTCAGATCTTGGACCAATTCAATATGAGGCAAATCAAGGTTCGCCATTCTTAGGTAGAGATTACAATAAAAATAAAGACTTTTCAGATGCTGTCGGTCATGAAATTGACCAAGAGGTTAGAAAAATTATTATGGCTGCTCAAATTGAGGCAGAAAAAGTAATTAATAAAAACTTACCACTTCTAAAAGCCATTTCTAAAGCGCTTCTTGAAAAAGAAACAATAGTTGCAGAGGAAATTGAATATATTGTTGAGCATGGTGAATTACCTGCTCCTAAGGATAAAGTTGCTCCTGCAGCTACAAAACATTCTTTAAAAGATCTTATTGCTAAAGTTAAACCTTCAAAAGAAGGGGCAACTCAAGTAGTTAAAGAAAAAGAAGAAGTAGTTAAAGAAGAAAAAACTACTACAACTAAAGAGGATAAATAATTAAATTATATTCACTAAATAATGGTGGATATTTTTTTATGCCAATAAACATTATTGGATACGTTTATAAGGAAATGCATATTTAATGAATTTAAAAGATTAGTAGAGTAGCAAGTTTTATATAAACTTAGTTTCAATAAATTATTACTACTCCCTAAATTGGTACAAAAAATTCTACACTCCTTTTGTGAAATGTAGAATTTTTTTGCACCAATTTAACTTGATGCTGCTTTATTATTACTTGCTTTGTATTGTATATTTTCTTTATTGAGACTTAGATTTATTTCTTCTCTTATTAATAATAATTAGACAAAGTTGCGTTCCTCAAATGATTGCACCAATGAATGATAATATTGTTGGTAACAATTGAGTTGATATTGTAAATGATGAATTGATTGTGTGGTGGAATGTACCTCAATATATAGTTCAACTAATATTAACTGTTGTACCAAGAATAAAAAGTAAAATTGATAATCCAGTTGTATCTTTTGATTTTAGTGTTTTTATAATTTGAGGTAAGAATGCAAATGTAGTTAATGAACCACCAAGTGCTGAAAATATTAACATCCCAGTATTATTTCTTGTGATTCCTTTTCCTTGCATAATAGCAAAGAAAATAATTGCTAAAGCTCAAACTAAAGATATTAATATTGTTATTGATAGGCGGTACTTATTATTGCTATATTTCAATAAGAAAATAATGACTAACGAGAATGTTGTAAGTGCAAAAATATTTGCAATACCCACCGGTAATCCTGGGTTTCCAATTAAACCTGCATAGAACACCCATAAAGTAAGTCCCAATCAGAATGCAAACATTGATAAAAAGTTTACTCCTGATATTTTTTTAGTTTTGACTGTGTAATAGAGTTGGGGTAACCCTAACAGTATTGTTAAAATGGCAGCAATCCAACCAAGGGTTGTAACGAATTCGAACATTTTTTCTCCTTTTAATGTGATTTATAATGTATCCTAATTAATTTTAGATTAAAAAAAGACAAAATAAAAATATATTATTTTATCTTTCTGTATATTACTACATCAAAATCTCCGTGTACAACTACTCCTTCTTTTGAATAATTGACCGGTTTAAGGTTGAGGTAGACGTTACCCGTATAATTTCCTCATACATATGAGATTATTCATTCATCTGCTTGTTCTGCATATTTTTCATATACACTTTTACCACCAGCAATAAAAAGAATTTCTTCAGAATTTCTATATTTATCAAATAATTTATTTAATTCTTCATCATTATGGATTGTTTGATCTGCTTTTTCAACATCATTGCTTGAAAGTACATAATGTTTTCTTCCTGGGAGTTTATTGGGCAATCCTTGAAAAGTTTTTCTTCCAAATAATAATGAGTGTCCCATTGTTGTTTCTTTAAAATGCTTAAATTCTTTTGGTAAGTGTCATGGCATTTTATCATCTTTACCAATTAACCTCTCGCCTGTCATTGCTACTATTAGTTTAATCATAATATTCTCCTTTATGTATATTTTCTAAATTATAAATAAAAAAAGATGCATAATACATCTTAATCTTATTTGAGAATTAGTATTCTCCTTCTTTTGCTTTTTCACCTGAAATAAGTTTAACACCTGAAGATGTACCTATACGTGAAGCACCAATTGAAATCATTTCATCTAAATCTGCAGGAGTTTTAACACCACCAGCTGCTTTAATTAAAATTTTATCTCCAACTACTTTTTTCATTAGTTTAACATCTGCTGGAGTTGCTCCATGATATGAAAATCCTGTTGATGTTTTAACAAAATCTGCACCTGATGCAACAACAATTTCTGTTGCTTTTATTTTTTCTTCTTCTGTAAGAAGAGCAGTTTCAATAATAACCTTAAGAACATGTGAACCACAAGTTTTTTTAATGTCTTTTATTTCATTTAAAACGTAATCAAATTGCCCATCCTTTAATCTACCAATATTAATAACCATATCAATTTCATTGGCACCATGATCAATAGCTAATTTAGTTTCGAATACTTTCGCTTGTGTTGCCATAGCTCCAAGTGGGAACCCGACTACTGATGTAATCCCTACTTCAGACCCTTCAAGTTTCTTTTTTGCATATTTAACTCATGATGAGTTAACACATATAGTTTTAAAACCATATTCTTTTGCTTCTTCAATAATTTTATCGATATGTTTGCTTGTACCTTCGGCTTTAAGGTAAGTATGATCGATGTATTTTGCTTTATCCATTTTATCTCCTATGATAATTTACCCAAAATTATTGGGTTTTTAATTATATCATTATTTATTTTATATGATTTTTCAACTTGTGCAAGAATTTCTTTATTAATTTCAATATTTGATGAAATTGTAAATAATGTATCTCCTACGTTAATTTTTTCATTTGTTTTTTTATTTATATAAATACCTGCTGTATTATCAATAATATCTTCTTTTGTTGCTCTACCTGCTCCAATCTTCATTGCTGCAAGTCCAAGATCAATAGCTGAAGTAATCTCCATAAAACCACTCTCTTTTGCTTTTATCTCTAATGTAATTTCTGATTTTAAGAAATCTTTTGACTTTAATGAATTTATATCTCCACCTTGGGCTTCAATCATTTCGTAAAGTTTATTTAAAGCAGAACCATTTTCAATTACTTCTTTAACTAATTTTTTGGCTTCATCTTCATTTTTATTTGAAGCTTGTTGGATTATAGTAGCAGCAGATGAGAAGATTAGTTCTTCAAAATCTTTTGGACCATTACCCTTAAGTGTTTCAACAGCTTCTATTACTTCATTTCTATTACCAATTGCTCTACCAAGTGGTCTATCCATACTTGTAATTTCTACTTTTACATTTTTGTTTAAAAGTTTACCAATTGAAATCATTGTTTTACCCAATTTTTCAGCATCTTCATACGTCTTCATGAATGCACCGTTACCAACTTTAACATCCAATAAAATTGAATCAGCACCAGTTGCTAATTTTTTAGACATAATTGAAGCTGCAATTAAAGGAATTGATTCCACTGTTGCTGTTACATCTCTTAAGGCGTATAGTTTTTTATCTGCTGGAACAATGTTCCCTGATTGAGAAATAATTGCCAATCCATGTTTTTGTACAATTTTAATAAAATTTTCAATTGTTTGTTCAACTTGAAATCCTGGAATAGATTCTAGTTTATCAATTGTTCCACCCGTATGACCAAGACCTCTACCTGACATTTTTGCAACAGGAATTCCTAGTGCAGCAATAATAGGGCAAAGTGCGATTGAGGTTTTATCACCTATTCCTCCAGTTGAATGTTTATCAGCCTTAACTCCATTAATCGAAGTAAGATCGATAATATCTCCTGAGTTCATCATTATTAGTGTAAGATCAGCAACCTCTTGATCTGTCATTCCATTTAACACTACGGCCATTGCAAATGAAGCCATTTGATAGTCCTTAACTTCATCATTAACATAACCATTTATTAAGAAAGCTATTTCATCCCTTGTTAGTTCTTTATTAAGTCTCTTTTTATCTATTATGTCTACTGCTCTCATTATAAGATACCCAAAGCAACTTTCATCATGTCAGCAAACGCTGTTTGACGTTCTTCAGCTGATGTTTCTTCTTTAGTTATAAGGTTATCAGATATTGTTAATAAACATGCTGCTTTTTTACCTGTTTTTTCCGCATTTATAAATAATGCAGCTGATTCCATTTCAACACAATCTGCTCCAGTTATTGAGATTGTATCTTCTAATGAACGTGAACCATAAAATACATCTGAAGAGTGAATTCTTGCTTCATGTAATTTAATATCCAAGTTTTTAGCTGATGCTTTAATTTTGTTATTAAGTTCTTGTGCTGGTTCAAGAATATGTTTTGATTCTTCAAGAACAATTCTTGAAAATGCATCTGAATCTGTATATGCTGATGTCGCAAGAACAACATCATATAACTTAAGGTCAGCTTTATATGAACCTGCTGAACCTATTCTAATAATATTATCTACTCCATAAAATTCAAATAGTTCGTATGAATAGATACCGATTGATGGTTGTCCCATTCCAGAACCACAAATTGAAACTTCTTTACCTTCAAATTTACCTGTGAACATAAGCATGTTTCTAATTGTATTTACTTGTTTTACATCTGTTAAAAAATTATCCGCAATGTACTTTGCTCTTAGTGGATCTCCGGGCATTAGTACTGTTTTGGCTATTTCGCCTTTTTTTGCATTGATATGTGGTGTCATTTTTACCTCCTAGTAGTGTTTATAACAATTACATTTTATCACATTGCAAGTTATATTTAATTACTTATGTTAGAGAAATATAACATCGCGAGATGTTTTGAACGGTAAGGTTAGGGAAACATAACACATATGTATTTTTGAATAAAATATAATTTTAATGTATGACAATAATAAATTTAAAGGGGAATACAAAAAATGACAAAAAGTAAAAAAATTACGTTGGGTGTTGTTGCTTCATTAGCAACTATAGCAGCACCAATAGCATTGGCAGTATCATGTGGAAGTAGTGAAAGTGAAGGGGGACCATTCTTTGTTTCTGATGGTGGTTCTATTACAGATAAATCATTTAATCAACAAGGTGCAGAAGCTGTTGCACAAATACTTGGCAAAAGTAAATTATCAGCATCAGATTTTAATGAGCCTAAAAAATCAGATGCAGCAACAATTGAAGAAGGTTATTCAGCAGCATTGAATTCGGGTAAAAAGATAATTATTGGGACAGGGTTTCACCATGAAGCATCTATTACTAAATGAGTTGGTTCTCAAGGGGATCAACTTAAATTTATAATAGCTGATGTTGATGGAAAAAATCCTAAATTTAAAAAGAATGTTGCAGGAATTTTATATGAAACAAAACAATCAGGATTTCTAGCAGGATATCTTTCAGCTAAATATCTAGTAGAAATTGAAAAAG
The DNA here is from genome assembly GCF_004335975.1 of Mycoplasma marinum. Lineage (GTDB taxonomy): Bacteria > Bacillota_I > Bacilli_A > Mycoplasmatales > Metamycoplasmataceae > Mycoplasma_K > Mycoplasma_K marinum. Next base: position 24,574 of record NZ_PSZO01000007.1, on the reverse strand, counting down.
ATACAACACCAACTGTTGGTACATTTGGTGGCGCACCAATTCCAAGTGTTACTGATTTTATGATTGGTTATATAGAAGGTGTTAAACAGTTTAACATTGACAATAAAGCAAATGTTAAATTTGCTTCTCTTGGGAGCGAACAAAAAAATTATACAAACTCAGGATTTGCTTCAGGTGGTGGAACAGCAAAAGCAACTAAGTTAATAAAATCAGGAGCAGACATTATTCTTCCTGTGGCTGGTCCACAAACAGCTGACGTTCTTAGTGTTATAAAAAATGAAGCAGGTAAGTTTGTTATTGGTGTAGATACAGATCAAAAAAGTAAATACCCAAGTCAAAGCGATAAGTTTTTAACTTCAATTACTAAAAATATTAAAGATTCTCTTGTTGCTGTTTACAATAAAGTTTCAGGTAAAAAATCTAATTCTTGAGCAAAAGGTTATGGAGAAACTACAATGGGTAATCTTTCTAATGGATTAACTGGAATTGCAGAACCAGGAATTGCAAAAGCGAAAGATATCTACAACGTAATTAAAAAAGATCAAACTTTAAGAGAAGAAGCAAGCAAAAATACAAAAGATGTAACTTGAGACAAAGCATATGAATATTTAAGTCAAAATATTAGATAAAGGAACAGTTTTATATAAGCAAAATAAGCAATAAGTATTAAATAAATTGCTTTTTTTGCCTTTTTAATTAGGGTATAAATACATTTTTTTGTATAATAATTCAAAGTAATATTCAATTAGACATAAAAGTCAATTGGATTTATTTTCTTAATATAAAGGGGAAAAAATGACAAGGAACAAAAAAGTTGCACTAGGCGTAGTAACAACCTTATTGGTTGCAGCTCCAATCGCGGCAGTTACTTCATGTGGGAATAATTACACAGAAGGTGATGTATTTTTTGTTTCTGATGGTGGTTCTATATATGATAAGTCTTTCAATCAACAAGGAGCAGCTTCGGTTGCTGCTATTCTTAATAAAAAACGTTTAGATACCGGTGATTATTATGTTCCTAAGGGTCATGATTCCGGTTCTTTATATACTGGTTATGAAGTTGCTGCAAACGTTAGCAAGAAAATAGTTGTTGGAACTGGGTTCTTACATCAACCTCCTGTTGAAAATTGAGTTAAGATGCATGGTTCATTTTTGAAATTTATTTTAGCTGATGTTCAAGTTGATAAAAATAATGATGCTTTTAAAGGTAATGTAGCTGGTATAAGTTACAAAACAAAACAATCAGGATTTTTAGCAGGTTATCTTTCAGCACAATATCTTGTGGAAATTAAAAAAGACACAACACCAACTTTGGGTACATTTGGTGGAGGTAATTTTCCGGCTGTAACTGATTTTATGGTTGGTTTTGTTCTGGGTGGAAAATATTATAATGACAAACATCCTGATTTAAAAAATAAAGTTAAATTTGCTACATTTGCAAAAGAAATTGACTATACAAACTCAGGTTTCCAACTTAATAAAGGACAATCAAAAGCAACAAGGCTTGTAGAGGAAGGTGCAGATGTTATTCTTCCGGTTGCAGGTCCACAAACAGCAGATGTTATAGATGTTATTAAAAATAAAACTGGTAAATTTGTTATTGGTGTTGATACCGATCAAAAATTAAAGTTCCCAGGATATGAAAATCTATTTATAACTTCAATTACTAAAAACATTAAAGAATCTGTTATTGCTGTTTACAACAAAGTAACGGGTAAAAAGGCAAAATCATGAACCAAGGGATATGGAGACACTACTTGGGGTACTATCGAAAATAAATTAACGGGTATTGCAAAGCCAGGAATGGTTAATGCAGAAGTAATTTATAATAAAATAATAAACGATGTTAGTTTATTGAAAAGTATTCCAAATAGGGTTAAAGATCAAAATTGGGATGATGCATTAAAAATTATAAAGAGTTTAAAAAGGTAATAGATATTTTATAAAGGGGATAATTATGTACGCAATAGAAATGAAAAATATAACAATGGCATTTGGTAATTTTAAAGCTAATGACAACTTGACATTAAGAGTTAAAAAAGGTGAAGTTCATGCCTTAATTGGTGAAAATGGTGCTGGTAAATCAACTTTGATGTCAGTTTTATTTGGAATGTACAAACAAACTTCTGGAAGTATTTATATTAACGGTTCCCCAGTTAATATTAATTCCCCTCTTATTGCTAATGAATATGGAATTGGAATGATTCACCAACACTTTAAATTGGTTGGTGATTTTACTGTTTTAGAAAATATTGTTTTAAATAGTGAAGAAACTGTTGGAAAAGTATTCGTAACCTATAAAGAATCTAAGAAAAAAGTTGAAGCAATAATTAAGAAATATAAATTAGAAATTGAACTTAATAAAAAAGTTTCTAATTGTACAGTTGCAGAACAACAAAGAATAGAAATAATAAAAATGCTTTATAGAGATTCAGAAATATTAATTTTTGATGAACCGACTGCCGTATTATCACCTCTTCAAATAAAAGAATTTTTAAAAGCTGTTAAAGATTTACAAGCTAAAGGAAAAACTATCATTATAATTTCCCATAAACTAGATGAACTTAAAAAAGTTGCTCAAAGAGGAACGGTAATCAGAAGAGGAAAATTAATTAAAGAAATTGATATAGCGAAAACCACACCTTCTAAATTAGCGGAGTTGATGGTTGGTTCAAAGGTAGCTTCCATAGCAAATTCACAAGAAGTAAAAATTGGGAAACCGATTATTGAAATAAAAAATCTATTTATGACTAAACATCGTAAGAAACAAGTCGTTGGGTTAGAAAATTTTAATTTAGTTTTACATGAGGGAGAAATAGTCGCCATTGCTGGTGTTGAAGGAAACGGACAAACCGAATTAATAGGGGCGATAACAGGTCTTCAAAAAGTTAAAAGTGGTTCAATTAAAGTGCTTGCGAATATTAAAGATAAAAAAACTCAAAAAATTAGACAAGAAATGATTGACATAACTAAAAAGTCAGTTAGAAATAAATACAATTACGGAATGTCTTATATTCCAGAAGATAGACATAAGCACGGAATTATATTAGATATGGATTTAATTGAAAATACTGTTTTACAAGATTTTTGCAAACGACCTTATTCAAAATTTGGGATTTTAAATAGAAAAAATATTTCTAAAGAAGCAAAACAAGTCATCAAAAATTATGATGTGCGTTCTTCTAATGGTCCTGAATCATTAGCAAGATCTCTTTCTGGTGGTAACCAACAAAAATTAATTGTTGGTAGAGAGCTTTCTAAAGAAGCTAAATTTATAGTGGTTGCTCAACCAACTCGTGGATTAGATGTTGGTGCTATTAATAATATTCATAAAAATATATTGAGAGCTAAAATGGAGGGTAAAGCAATTCTGTTGGTTTCTTATGAATTGGATGAAGTTATTTCATTAGCTGATAGAGTTATTGTTGTTAATGCTGGTAAAAATGCTGGAGAATTATCATCAAAAGAAGTTACCAAGCATAAATTAGGAACTCTAATGGCTGGTAAGAAAATAGAAAGGAATAAATAATGAATTTAAAAATTAACGATAAAATTAATTCATTTGGAAAGACTATCCTTTCAAATATAAATGGTGAAAAATCAAAAGGTATATTCCATAAGTTCAAAGCATCTATAATAGCAATATTAATTGGATTTTTAATTGGTGCTATTCCTATATTAGCTGTTGGTGGAAATGTATTCTCTACTTATACAGAATTATTTTTAGCTCCTTTAAAATCTTTCCAAATCAATATGACAGTTACACTTATATCAATTGTTATCTTATTAGGTGTTGGTATTGGTATTTCATTTAAGTCTGGATTATTTAATATTGGTGCCCCAGGACAATTCTTAGTCGCAGGTGCATTTACAACTATGATGGGTATTCAATTGAATATGAGTAAGGGTATTTCAATTCCCTTAATGATTTTAGTTGCAGCACTCGCTGGTGCAATCGTAGCTGCAATTGCAGGTATACTAAAAGCATTCTTTAATGTTCATGAAGTTGTTTCTACTATTTTATTGAATTGAACATTCTTTTACTTCATTAAATGAATCTTTAAAATGAAAAAATTTAAATCACCTACAATGGAGTCATCAAAAAATGTTCATGAGTCCATGCAATTTGATTTAACTTTTAACTCTATGGAGCCGTGAATTATTTTTGCAATCACAATTTTAATAGTGGTAATAATTTGATTTATATTCAGGTTTACAACATTTGGTTTCAAAATGAAAGCAAATGGTATGAGTAAATCCGCAACAAAATATGCAGGTATAAATGTTAAGGTAACTACAATTCTATCAATGGCACTATCAGGTGCTGTAATAGGTGTTGCAGGATTTATTTATTACTCAACATATCAAGGTATGATGCCTGAATTAACAGATCTTCCACCACTTGCATTTGAATCAATCACAGTTGCTTTATTAGCTTTCTCAAGTCCATTAGGTTGTATTTTTGCTGGTACATTCTACGGTCTTGTATATAAAGGTATTCCATTAGCTGCGGTTGTTGGTAATGTGCCAGGAGAAACAATTAATCTTGTTCTTGGTTTAATAATATTTTTCGCAGCACTTGCTCCATTATTTATGAAGTTTAAACCTTATCTATGAATACAAATTAAAATTTATGAATACAAGAGCGAAGAATTAAGTAATAAGAAAATAAAAATGACTAATGCAGTCAAAGAACTTAAAAAAGAAAATAATATTAAGAAGAAACTTATTAAGGAAAAAAATAACGCTCAATCTATCAGATATAAAGAATTGCTTCTTAAATATAAAGGGGATAATAAAAAACTTCAAGAAATTGTTTTTGAAGAGAAACTGGTCAAATATATTAAACGACAGATTCAAAAAGAATGAACAAATGAAATAAATATTATTTCAGTTAAATTTAAGAAAAAAGAAATTGATCTTCTTGAAAAAGATATCTTACTTAAAACAATTAATTTAAAATACAAAAATTTATTTAGTGAACATAAATTAGATGAAGAAAAACATGAAAAAGAAACCTTTAAGTTTGCAATTAGAACTCTAAAAAACAATTATAAATTAGATCTCCAAGACTCTTGAGAAGCTCATAGGGTTAAAATAAAGACTTCTAAACAGGGAGGTAAATAATGATATATGCATCGTTTACAATTATCACTATGATTATTATTTTAGCTTTGGCAGCAGTTGGTGGTTCAATTTCTGAAAGATCTGGAATTATAAATCTTTCAATTGAAGGTTTTATGACAATAGGAGCAATTATTTATGCTCTAATGGCATCAAACCCATCTATAATTTCCAATCGTGCTAATCAGTTCTGAATAATTCCTATTGCAGGGCTTGCTACAGCTGGATTTGCAACGTTATATGCTTTTGTAACAGTTAAGTTAAAAGCTAACCAAACAATAGCCGGTATAGCTTTAAATATATTAGCACTTGCGATTGCAGTATACATCATCCACTCTAACTTAAACCCTGGTGGAGTTCAAGATAAAATACAAATCCAATCTGCTCTTTGAACTTTAGGAGATGGATCACGTACAAATTCCCTTTCATTATTTAATATATCGATAATAATTGGTATACCAGTTATTGTTATGGTTATTATTTTATTGAATAAAACTAAATTTGGGATTAAATTAAAAACATGTGGTGAACAACCAGATGCAGCTACTTCTCTTGGAATGAAAGTAGAGAGAATTCAATTTATTTCTGTAATGATTGCTGGAGGAATATCAGGAATGGCTGGTGCATTATTTATTCAAATGCAAGGATCATACTTTTATGGTTCAACACAAGGAGTTGGATTCTTAGCTGTTGCATTGGTAATATTTGGACAATGAAGACCTTCAATTATATTGCTAGGAGCAATTATATTTGGTGGTTTATATGGAATGGTAAGTGCAAGAGAATTAATACCTGGACTTGATAATATGGATAATCCTGAATTATTAAATACATTACCTTATCTTGCTTCATTGTTTGTTCTGATATTTACACAACGTAACTCAAAAGCACCAAAAGCTCTTGGAATACCTTATGAAAATACTGGTCGATAAACACAATTAATAAATATTTTATTAGTACAATACGTCATGTAATTGTACTTTTTTTACTCATTATTATAGGAGTTTAAATATTTTTTTAAAATAGTTTGCTAATTTATGTATTTTTTTGCTAAAATAAAAGGGCAACATATCGCGGAATAGAGCAGCTGGTAGCTCGTCGGGCTCATAACCCGGAGGCCGTAGGTTCGAGTCCTACTTCCGCAACCAATGGTCCAGTGGTAAAGTGGTTTAATACGCCTCCCTGTCACGGAGGAGATCGCGGGTTCGATCCCCGTCTGGACCGCCATATGGCTTTGTAGCTCAGTCGGTAGAGCAACGGATTGAAGCTCCGTGTGTCGCTGGTTCGATTCCTGCCGAAGCCACCATATCAAGTTTACTTGATCAAAAATATGTCCTAACGGACGCTTTTTTTATCTCTTTTACATTACATTAAAAAAAGCAGACGGAATATCTACCTCTGCAAGTTTATTATTTCATCTGCTTGTTTTTTAAGATTTTCATCAATAAAGTGATTTAATGAAACTTTATATGAATTAAAATCTAAATTAACAAAAACATTATTTTTAATACGTATCTTCTTACGTAAACGTTGTAAGATTGTTTCACCAATGATTGGCATAAAAATAACTCAAAAATGTTTTCTTTTTGTTAGGCAAAGAGTAATTGCAACACTATCAATAAAATTATTTCTTTCAAGATTTAAATCCTTTGTAAGCATTAATGGACAATCAAAAATAAATTTAATTGCAAGTTCTTTGTTTTTCAAATCATAAAGAGGCTTCAAATAATATTTATATCTTGTGTTTCATTCAAGTATTGTTTTTACACCTTCAAAAACACTTATAGTTGTTAAAACTAAACCAGCTATAAATCATGAATCAAATACTTTTGATACTGAATCATGTTTAAAGTAAAGTGCTTGTATTAATGGTAAGGCAACATCTAAGAGAATTGTTATTCATCTAGTTCTTAAAATAGATTTAAGATAAATTCATTTAAGATTAGGTATTGTTTTAAATAGTTCATTCATATCAAACAAATTTTATCATATTTAATATTAATCTTTGAGGTACAAGTGCTAGTTAATAGTGGGTATTAACAGTACTTAATAATATATTAATGATAAAAATCAATCTATAAATATCTTATTTTTATATAAGGGTAATATTTTTTTTGCTCTTTATTAAATATTAGTTGTATTTTTTACTTGTTTATTCACTCTTTTTTAATATAATTTATACACTATGGAAAAATCAATGTACGAATCACTATTATCAATTAAAGAAAAAGCTTTAGAACTTGAAGCGCAATTAAACACACCTGAAGTAGCGGGAGATATAAAAGCATACACTAAGGTAACAAGAGAATTCAAATCAATAGAAGATGTATTTAAGGCATTTTCTAAATATTTAGTTCTTGAACAAACAATAAAAGACTCAAAAGAATTATTGGGGATTGAATCAGATCCTGAGATGATTGAATTTGCAAAAATGGAAATTAAAGATGCTGAAGTGCAATTGCCAGATTTAGAAGAAGAGTTAAAAATACTTCTTTTACCAAAGGATCCCAATGATGATAAAAATGTTATTGTTGAAATTCGTGGGGCTGCTGGTGGAGATGAAGCAAATATTTTTGCTGGAGATTTATTTAGAATGTATTCAAAATGAGCTGATGCAAATTCTATGAAGTGAAAAGTATTAGATTCAAATGCTGCTGATGCTGGAGGGTTCTCACAAGTTACTTTTCAAGTAAGTGGTGAAAAAGCCTATTCAAAGCTTAAATATGAATCTGGTGTTCATCGTGTTCAACGTATTCCTACAACAGAAACTCAAGGTAGAGTACATACTTCAACAGTTACAGTTATGGTTATGCCAGAAGCTGATGCCTCTGTTCCAATTGAAATTAGAGCCATTGACATTAAAGTTGATACTTATCGTTCTTCTGGAGCTGGTGGTCAATCAGTTAATACTACTGACTCTGCTGTTCGTATTACTCACTTAGAAACAGGGATTGTTGTTACTTGTCAAGATGGTCGTTCTCAAATCGAGAATAAAGAACTAGCCTTACAAGTTCTTAAAACAAAACTATTTGATAAACAAGTTAAAGAAATGCAAGAAAAAGAGGGTCAATTTAGAAAACTTGCAGGTTCAGGCGCAAGGTCAGAAAAAATAAGAACTTATAACTATCCTCAAAATCGTGTAACTGATCATCGTGTAGGTTTCAACTCTTCTTCACTAAATAAAATTATTGAAGGTGATTTAAATCAAGTTATTGATGCTCTTCTAGCGGAAGAACAAGCTGAAAAAATTAAAGAGGCAGGGATTTAGTCCCACTTTTTTTAAACTATTCAAAAGGAGGAAAATATGTATAAAATATTTGCGTTTGATATTGATGGAACTTTATTGCCATTTGAACAAAAAAACTTAGATCAAGAAATTGTTTTGATGTTTAAGAGATTAAAAGAACAAGGTAAAACAAATGTTCTTATTACTGGTAGAGATTTTGTAACGATTGGAGATATGATTAACACTCCACACGTGGATTATTTTATTGGTGCAAATGGCGCATTTATTTTTGATTTAAAAACTAAAGAATTAGTTTTTGAAAAATATATTGAACATGGAGATTTAGTTAAACTTCAAGAATTTTGCAAAGAGCATGATTTTAACTATAGTATCACAACAGAAAAAGCTATATATTTTAAAGATAAGACTAAGTGTAAAGATAATTGATTTTGAGATGATTTTTATGAAATTATTAAACCTGTAAATCATGAAGATATGCTCAATGAAAGAATTCATCAAGTTAATATAGATGTTTTGGCAGATATAGAAAAAGCAACATTAGTCAATTATATTGATGACTTGCCAAATATTGATGTTAATACAGTTTGAGAACGAGGATTATTTATTGGTCCAGAGGATATTAATAAAGCTTTTGGACTTAAGGAATTAGGTAAAATAACAGATATTTCAATTGAGCATATGATGGCATTTGGAGATTCTGATAACGACATACCTATGTTGAAAGAAGTTGGTTGCGGAATAGCTATGGGAGATGCAAAAGGTGATATCAAAGCAATAGCAAATGATACATGTGGATCTGTGAAAGACTTTGGAACAATTAAAAAATTGGAAGAGTTACAAATAATATAAAATCACTTAAACATTGAAGTGATTTTTAATATGCATTTTTAGTTTAATAAATAATTATTAGGCAGAGAATTTGGATTTTCCATAAAAAGATTAAGGTGTTAAGTTAAACCCCCTTAAACAACCCTTTAAAAGTCTTTAAAGACATTAGATGAGTTGGATCAAACAATATTTTAAAAGAATGCTCTTTCAAAGGTTTGATTCTCAAAAAATGCATTTATATATAAAAACAACTAGTGTCCAGAAAAAAAGAAATATAACTCTAATTTATATTCCATAAACTTATCTTTTCCTTTGCAATTTTAATTTCTAATTATTGCAAAAACAAAATAAAAAAACTCCTGCAATAACAAGAGTTTTGAAACTTACTTTATCTTTTACTTTATTTTATTCTTCTTGTATTGAACCCTCTGTTTTGGCTTCAAGTTTGGCATTTTCTTTTTCTTGAACTAATCTCATTCATTCATGAGTTATTTCTCAACATTTTCTAGCTTTTGAAACGGCTGCTGGTTCAATAATTCTTTTGAAAGATTCCCCTTTAGGGTTTTCAACATTTCTTATTAATCATTTTCTAAATTGTTTATTAGCTTTAATTTTACTCAATTCTTTAGCTGATAATATATCTATATTTTTATGTATTCCAGAAGAAGTTATATTCCTAATTGCTCCGTGGTATTTTCTTAATAAATCATCTTGTCTTTCTGATCAAGCATTGTATTTTTTAATTTGCTTTGGAGAAAGTGAGTTGCTCAATTTATTTTCTATTAAGAATTTAATCAATCATTGATCGTTAATTTGTAAGATAGATTCTTTATCTAAAGCATTCATAAGCATTATTTTAAAGTCTTTTGGTAATTTTTGTAGAACTCTTAAAATATTTTCAACATCAATAACAAATTTAAATTTCTTTAGATTTTTCGATTCTTTAATTCTATTAGCAATATCCATGTTTTCTAACATCTCTGGTTTTTTGCTAACAATATTATTTATAAGTGTAACATTGTCTTGTCCATATTTATCAATCAGTTCAATTATTAAACTATCTGATAAAAATCTTACAAGTTTATTCTTTTTAGAAACTGAATAAAGAATCATTTCCTTGTAACCAGCTTCAATTATTTGTTCTTCTGTCATAGTTTTTTTATAGAATAGAGGAATTCCATTTCACACAAATAAGTGATATGAAATAAAATTATATCCCTCAACTGATATGGATATAATTCCATTTTCAGCATTATTCTTTCATCCATTGTAAAGAGAATTGGATGCAAAAATTTCTTTTAAGTTTTCAACTGTAACAAGTTCACATCTAAGAGCTTCATTTATAACGTCATTTTCATTGAATTCCCTCAATGCAAATGCAACGCCTTTCATTTGTCTTTCAATCTGTCTATAAGCAGATTTGGGAACATTAAGTTCTGAATTATCAATTATGATTTTTCCATTATATTCAAATGACATCTCAATATTTAAATGGTCTATCTTGGCTATCGAATGTGTTTCAGAAACATTTTTTAATCTTTTAACACCATTAGAATTTGTTAGATATTCAGAAACAAAATTATTTAAATTTTTTGGCATTTCAATTAGTTTATCACCAATATTTACAACTTTTAAATCCTCGTAAACGTCAATTGTAATTGATTCACCTTCAAGTTCAATCATTGCTTCTTCTTCGTAAACTCTTCTGATTAAGTCTTTATTTTTATAAGACTGAAGAGTAGTATTTTTAGTGAAGTCTTTAAACATCATTTTGAATCTTCTTTCAACAAAAGATTCCAAGTCTCCCATAAGACCTACATCGTTTAGTAATTTTTTTAACTGAGTTGCAGGATTTTTCATAACCAATGCAATTACTTCTCGTGCTAGTGGGTCAAGTGTTGTACCAATTTCATATGTATATTTAAAAGTCTTTTGTTCTTTTTTAGTTTTATATAAATGTTTAATCATTATTCACCACCCTTAATGAAAGAATCGTTTTCTTTTGCGTATTCAATCATGTCTGATAAATAAGCTCTTGGTTCACAATCTGGTACTTCATATACAATTTGCGATAATTTTTTATCACTACCAATTACAATAAGTAAATCTCTTGCTCTTGAAATTGCTACATTAAGACGTCTAAAGTCACTAATAAATCCTTGACTTCCTGAATTATCTCCAACAACTGTTGAAAGTATTACAATGTCAGCTTGGTCACCTTGAAATGCATCAACGGTGTTAACTTTAAATGATGAAAATAATTCTCTCATCTTATGTGAATTAATATTTTTTTGTATTTGTTCAGTCTGTGCTCCATAAGTAGTTATAATTGCAACTGAATATTTTTTTGGATCATCCAATGTATCCAATAACTTTTCAAGTGAATCATTAATTATGTCTATTTCTGTTTCGTTATATCTTGAATATGAATTCGACATTTGGAATTCTTTTGAACCAGAAGAAGAAATAAAGGTAAATGGTTTGAATGCTCTTTCCCCTTTATATTTTAAAACTGATTTTGTTTTTCTACCAATTTCTAATTGATTATTATAAAACATAGCATATTGTTTTGCAATAGGTTCAACTGAACGATAATTTATGTTTAGCATAACTGCTCTTTTACGTCTTTTCATATCTAAAAACTTATTTTCAAATATTGAAAGGGAAATATATTTATCTATAATTGCTTCATTTTCTTTTTTAAATTCAGAACCTAATGTTCCTCAATTAATATCTGACATTGGATCTAATTGTTTTTGATCACCAATAAAGATAACTTTTTTTGCCATTGTTGTAAAACGAATTATTTCTGGAACATTTGACTTAGAAATTTCGTCAATGATAAGGACGTCAAGATGTTTCAATCAATCTTTTCACCTTTTATTTTCTATTGCAGAAGAAGTTGTTGTACTACCCACAACTTTGAAGTCCCTTGGTGAGTGTATTTCCTTAATATAGGGCATTTCCATACCTTTTAGATCTCAACCTGTTATTCTTTCGATTTTTTCACTTATTTGATCACCAATTAATTCTTCAGAATATAAACTTTTATTTCTATATTCAATTTTTAAAGGTAAGAATGGGAAGTTATCATTTTTATGCAGTTTTTCTAAAACATTTTCAACCGCAACATTTGTTTGAGAAGCAATCAAAACTTTCTTTTTATTCTTTGTATAGAATTCAACTAATTTTTCAATAAGGTGAGTTTTACCTGTACCTGGAGGGCCTTGAACGAATGCTACGGGTATATTATCTGAACAAATTTTAAATGCTTTTCTTTGAGATTCATTTAAATTTGTATTTTGAGCAAATTGTTTGGCACTGTAATCTGGAATTCATTTTTGTAAAGGTTTAATATCATCTCATTTACCTTTATTAAATAAATATTGGAATACTTCATTGTTGCTAACTGTATCATTTTCTATATCAGTAACAACTTTAAGTATTGTTTTGTTTTTAATTGCATTTGCAACATTAACGATATGCAAATTACCTTTATTTAATCCACTATGCTTTCCATCTATCATTATTTTAAAAGAAGGTCTTCTTGTAATTGAATGAGCTATTGCAAAATCCAAAGGTGTAACTCCATTATAATCACCAGTAGATATAAATTTTGCTCTATCACTTGTTGGAAGTTGTCCTTTTGATTTAATTACATCTTTAAGAGTAACTCCAATGTTTTTAACTCCTGTAACTTCAATAACCATGATGGTTACTTCATGAGAAAGGTATTCTTTATCAACATATTTAATATCTCTTGATTCAACGTATCTTCTCCTACCAAGATGTTTTATGAAACTTAATTTATTTTGGTCCTTTAGCTTAGAAATTGAATTATCCACAAGAAATGCAGGAACAAATCTAATCTTATTGGCTGGAATATCCATTGAGGTAATTTCTTCTTCCCTTGAAAGTATTTCTGAATAAACAGCAAGTGCCTTTACAATATTGTGATCAGATAAATCTGGATTAATCATTTCAGAATGTTTTAGCAATTGATACATGTTATGTGCATAAAGATCTTGATTAGTTTGCTCTTTATTAATTTCAATTTCAATTCCTTCAAATGTTTCACTTTCATTTATATGTCCAATAAACGAAAGTAAAGTTCCAGTTTGTGTTTCTGCGTCATAAAATAAATTACCAATTAAAGTTAGGAATTTCTTATTTATTTTAAGTGTTATTACCACATTATTCATTCCGATTATTTTATTATCTTCTTCAGAAGTTCTTGGAGTTAGACCTATGTTAGACGAGAGCATTCCATTCCCTGTAGGATTGGAATTGAATTTATCAATCATTTCTTTCATTTCTGGTTTAATTTTTTCAGTGAATTTTTTATTTAAAATAATTTTGTTTATGTAAATTTTCATTTATTCTGCTTTCTTATATTAATAGTTTTAACAGTGACTATTATGCTTTTTTTCATAAGATTTTTGAAGGTATATATACTTATATATAAAATTCACATCTTGTAACTTACCTTAACTTTACCACATAGTACTGTCAAATGTTTTAAATGAATATAAAGAAAGGTATTTTTCAATTATTTAAAATGACTTATTAAGCATAAAAAAAGATAAAAAAATCAATACCAAATATTGTAGGTATTGACTAAGTTTTTATTTTGTTCAAGTTTTTATTTGCTCTTGATCTGCTAATACTTCATGTGTAGAAGATATTTTATGGTATTCAGGAGAATTTAGGGAACTATATTTGTCTAAATATGTTGCCTTGAAATTATTTTCTTCAAAACCATTTGAAATTTTAGCTATGTCAGGCATTGAACTTATTAAGTTTTTAGTATATGGATGAATTGGATTTTCGAATATTTCTTCAGTTTTACCAAATTCAACAATTTTTCCTAAATGGATTATTAAAATCTTATCTGATATATATTTAACCATTGATAAATCATGAGCGATAAATATCATGGACATATTATCTCTTTTTTGTAATTTTTTAAGCATATTAACTATTTGTGCTTGAATTGATAGGTCAAGTGCAGCAATTGGCTCATCAGCAATTATAATTTTTGGTTCTGCAATAATAGCTCTAGCTATACCAACTCTTTGCCTCATACCACCCGAAAATTCGTGTGGATATCTAAATGCATGTGCCTTTGTCAATCCAGAATCTTCAAGTGCCTTAAATACTCTATTTTTTACTAATAATTTTTTAATTTTTCTTTTTGAACTTAAAGTATTAAATATGAACTTTTGTATAATATCTAAGTCTTTTTGGTTACGTTTTATTTCTTGATCGATTGAGTTAATGTTTGAATTATATTTTTTGATTTCTTTTTCAAATCATTTTTTTAAATTAGAATCTGATTTTAGTGAAGAAAAACTTTCAAAATTATCTATATTTAGAGCAAGTATTTCTTTGAATTTATCTTGAAGTAGTATTTCAGATTTTTTATTATTTTCTAATAAAAATTTGTTCTGATCTTCAAGAATTTTCTTTCTTTCAGCTTCTTCTTTTGCAACTCTTATTACACGCTCTTTTTTATATTTTTCTAAATCTTCACGATCAATCCTTGCAGCCTCTTCATATTTTTGCTTTAATAATTCAACTTCTTTTGGAGAAATTAAGTTTTTCTCAACCTTTGATTCTTCTTCTAATTCTGCTTTTTTTGCAATGATTTTGTCTTTTAAAATCTGTAATGTTTCAATTTTTAGGATTGATGCATCTTCTAAGAATTTCTTATAAATATATTTATCTAATTCTGCATTTTTAATAGATGCTTTTTCAATAAAATCATCAGATATTTTTGTAATTTTAACACTTAGTTGGTTAATATTTTTAATTTCAGTTTTTATAGATTTATCATTGACATTCTTGTATTCGTTAAACTTATCTTTCAATTCCAATTTAAATGCTTCATAAAGTTCATGAACCATCTCTGGGAATGCATCATTAATAAGATTTTTTTCTTCTTGGATTTTTTTAATTATCTTATTAATTTTTCTTGAGATTAAGTAATCTAAAAATATAAAGTTGAACTCGCCAAAAGTTTCAGTTTTTTTAGCACTAATTAATTTTATTTTTGCATTATTTTTTCATTCTGAAATAGCATTTTCAAAACTTTTTGAAGATTGTTTGTTGAGGTTTTTAGTGAATGTTTCTAAAGCTTCCTCTTCTTGCTCTAACTTTTTAAGTTCTTTATTTAATTGTATGCATTTCTTCGAATGTTTTGAACGCTCCAAAGCATCTTCATAAGCATTCATTGATTCTAGTAAGTTTTTTTCTAAACTAAGTTCTAAGTCACCTTCTTGAACTCTTTTACGATAATTTTCTCACATCCCAAATATTTCATTCGGAATAGAAAGCATCCTATTAACAATTTGATGATTAGCTTTTTCTTTTCAACCAAAGAAAGTGCTAAGTAGCAATTTTGAATTCTCAATTTTTGTTTTTTTGTTAAATTGAATCTCATTAATACTTTTGAAGATATCATCATATGCCTCATTTGCAATCTTATTTGCAAACTTTCTAAACCTAAATATTCTATTACTATAATAATCTTCTAATTGATATCCAAAGAAGTGATAAATCTTGTCACTATCTTTATATAAATCAGTTATATATTTTTGGTCTAACTTCAAGGTTTTTATTGGTTCTGAGACAATGTTCATAATATTCTTTTGCTCATTCAATGATGAATAAGGATCTTGAAAAATCATCTGAACATTACTTCTTAGTGTATAAATTTCATCTTTTGTAAGTTTTTTAGATGCAACATCTACCCCATCAATTAAAATCCTTCCTGATGTTGGTTTATGCAATCTAATTATTGTTCTTCCGATTGTGGTTTTACCAGAACCGGATTCACCAATTAGACCAATCGTTTCTCCCTTTTTAAGGCTAAAACCAGCGCCATCAACAGCAAGCAGTAAAGACCCCTTCTGAGGAAACACTTTATTTAATTTTTTAACTTCTAATATATTTTTATTGTTTTCCATTTTTGAAATCCTCCCTTACTTGTCTTGCGATAACTTCAACTTGTTGTGGTCTTTTAACTTTTTTAGCTTCAGGATGCAACAATCAAGTTGCGGCATAATGATTTGAATTGTTGCCCACTTTTATTAAAGGTGGTTCCTCTTTAAAATCGATTTCTAAAGCATATTTGTTACGAACTGAAAATGGATCTCCAGGTGGTAATGAAGCAAAGTTTGGTGGTGTACCATCTAATGTATAAAGTTCTGTAGAGCCATCATTTGATTCAGGCATTGAAGATAATAATGCTCATGTATATGGATGCCTTGAATCAGTGAATAATTCATATTTAGGCGCAGTCTCAATTATTCTACCTGCATAAAACACATTAACATGATCGCATAAAGTTGATATTACTGAAATATCATGAGAAACTAAGATTATTGCAATGTTATATTCTTTTGAAATAACTTTGAATAAGCTTAAAACTGAAGCTTGAATTGTTGGATCAAGAGCAGTTGTAGGTTCATCAGCGATAATTACATCAGGTTTTGAAATAACTGACATTGCAATAACAACCCTTTGTCTCATACCACCTGAAAATTCATGTGGATATAATGTAATTCTTTCTTTTGCATTGGAAATACCAAACTTTTCAAGTAAATCTATAATAATAGTTTTCTTTTCACGTTCAGTTTTTTTCCTATATTCTTCTTTTGTGTCTAGAACTTCCATAATTTGTTTACCAATTTTCATAGTTGGATTTAATGAAGTCATAGGGTTTTGAGGTATGTATGAAATTTTCTTTCCCCTAATCTTTCTTCACTCAGAATTTCTTCTAATCAATTGGTCTGTTCCTTCTTTTACCATTTCAATATTGTCTATTTTTAGTGATTTTGCCTTCGAAAATGAATTTACATTCATACCGAATAATGACTTGGCTGTAACTGATTTACCTGAACCAGATTCACCAATAAAACCTAATATCTCTCCTCTATATACATCAAAGGAAATATTTCTTATAATTTCTACTATTTGTTTTCTACTATTTGTATTTCTAAAAGCAACAGTTAAATTTTTAACTGATATTACAGGTTCTTCATTTCTTTCTTTTTTAAGACCTTTAATACTTTTAATATCAAAAAATTCTTTCTTATTTTCTCTTGGTTCATCCTTTAATAACAATAGCATTTCTTTTTTGCTTATTTTTTCAGTTAATTGAATGTCTAATAATTCCAAGACAAAACGTATTTTTTTGAGAGTTGTTCTTTCATTGAACTTTTGTCTAGATTTAATAATTAAAATATTTTTTAGTTCAGCCTTTTTAAGAGAAGAATCAATTTTTCAATTATTTTCCTTAGCAAAATTTATATAATCTTTTTTAAGCATTAAGAACTCACTTTCGCATCAAATGAATCACGCAGACCATTTGAAATAATTTGTAGAGATAGTGTAAATAGTAATACAACAGAAGCTGCAGATATTAAGAAATATGGATTACTTGTCATGGCATCTATTTTACGAGATTCTTCCAACAAGTTACCAAGAGTGTTGTGGGCATCGCCACCAATTTTAAGTCCCAAGAATACCAAGAATGCTTCAATGAAGATTACAGCTGGAATTCTGTGAACAAATGAAACTATAACTCTACCAAAAACATTTGGTAATATGTGTTTAAAAATAATTTTATTTTGTGTTGCACCAATAGACTGTGATGCTTTAATAAACTCAGAATCTTTAACTTTAATTGTAAACATTCTTGCAACATATACTGGGGCAGTTCAACCAATGATTATTAATGCCAAAAGAATTGAACCAAACCCCCTGCCAAGTATCATTATTAAAATTGTTATTAATAATGTCGCAGGTATAGTTGTGAAAACTTCTACTATACGCATAAAGTATGTATCTAATCATTTACCTGCATTGTAACCAAGGTATAAACCGATTGTTGTACCAATAATAGATTCGATAGTTGTAACAAGAACAGCTAATCCTATTGAGAATCTAGAAGATGCAACTAATCTTGAAAATACTGAAATACCAATTGAGTCTGTTCCTAATGGTGTACTAACGTAATTTGGATTTTTATATTCAATATTTCACACTGGTTTTAGTGGGTCTGCATTATCAAATACTGAGGAAATAATTATTCCATTATCACCTTGTAACGTTCCTATCTTGGCGCCTCCTGTAGGTGGGATATATTTAATACTCCCGTCAACAGAATTCTTTATAAAAGATAGTGTACCTGTAACTTTTCTTGTGTGTGTAGTGAAATCAGGTCCAAGGAATTTAATGTGTGAAAGTGATGACTTGGAAACTGCTCCAGAATTTGGGTGTCTAGTGAGCAATCCTCCGAATATTAAGAAAAGAATAATTAAGGAAAGCACGGATAATGCAACTATATTTCATTTATTTTTAAAGAATCTTTTAATAACATCTTTTCAAACTTTACTTTGTTTTCCATAAATCATATTTTTTTGTGATTTCTTTTCATACTCTTCAGCACTTATTGAATTAAATCATTTTTTATTTAATATTGGCAAATTATATTCGCCATCAAGTGTTTCAATTTTATTCATTTTTTACACCTCCTTTTTCTTTGCGTATTTCTAACGCATATTTTCTTCTTTTATAATTCTTTTTCAATCTTTCTAAAATTGAAAATTGACTTTTTTCTGCAAGTTTTATTCTAGGATCAAGTATCGTATATAGAACATCCATCATGATATTTAATAGTAACGATAGTGATGCAAAGAAAAGTATCGAGAACATGATTATGTTATATTCATAATTAATAACCGCTGTACCAAATATATGTGCTGTACCCGGTACATTAAAGAATAACTCGATTATTAATGAACCCATTATTATAAAAATAAATCTTGGAAGGATTATTGTAACAGCTGGTATTGAAATGTTTCTCATAACATGTCTGAAGAAAATATCTGTTTCTTTTATACCTTTTGATCTTGCTGTTGAAACATAATCACTTTTTAAAACTTCTACAACTTCATTACGTATATAGTATGTAATTGTTGCAAATGAGAAAAGAGTAATAATTAAAATTGGTAATAATAAAGTTTTCATCATTTTTCATGTTCCACCTGCTAATTCAGGTGATAAGAATTGTGTAGGTCAACCTGTTTTATTAGCTGTAAGAACTAATATAGCTGCTAAAACGAATGAAGGTATAGCAACGAATAAAGTAGCGAAAATATTTAAAGCAATATCTGGTCATCTACCTCTTTTATAACCTGCAACAATACCGAATGTTACACCTAGTATTGTTCCGAATAGGAAACCAGTACCCGCAACTAAGAAAGTGTATTTAAGTGGTTTTGCAAATTGATGTGGAATTGTATTCAATGGTTTCTTATAATAAAAACCAAAATCGTTATGGAAAATTCCTGAAATATAATTACCAAATGCTTTAAAAATATTTCATTCCGGATGGTAATTGTATTTTTGATAAACTAGTTCTCTTATATCTTTTTGAGAAGTGTGCTTTGCATTAGATTGTAGTTTCGAAATCTCGTTTGTAATTGCAGTTGGTTCACGATTAATTAACCTTAATAGAAAGAAGGTAATTGTCAATGCAATTATTAATGTGATAAGAGCTAGTATTAGTCTTTTAAGTATATATTTTGTCATTTTTTTACCTTTCTTAATCTACGTATGAATCCACAATATTGATTATTTCTCCACAATCAGAAGATTGTGCAATATGTAATCATGGTGCCATATAGATTTCTTTTGTTTGTATTGTTGCATTAGGTTGTGTACCTAATGAAGCATTTGTTTTATCTCCAAAAGCTAACTTATCAGTAATTGCATAACTTGCCATCAAGTTTGTATATTTTCTAACAATATTTTCATCACTTGATTTTTGGAAGAAGAATTTTTGAGCAGCATTATCGATTTCATTTAATGCTAAACCGATATTTTTATTATCAAAATCTTCACCAGTTCTAAATGTCATTCAATCCTTTAAATTTGTTTGTTTTAAGAGTTTTTTATCTAATGCGTGAGTGTAATTTTCTTTATCACTTTTCATAAAGTCGACAAAGTCTTTAATGGAAATAGTTTTTGTTAAGTTTCATTTATTTTGATCTGAATTATCAAATACCCTAACGTTATAATTAGGACCGGAAATATATGCTTCTTTTAAAGCGTTATAAAGTACCGATGCTCCATATGTTGCTGATAACAATTGTTGAGTTAATGAAATACTTGAATCATAATCAGCACCCGCACCAATATAAACAAGTGGGGCCGTTTTGGTCTTATTATTAGCATTAAGGCTTTTATCGCTTGTTGGTATAAATTCTTTGAATGAAATACCTGTCCCCTTTGTTAAATTATTCAAATAATTAAGTGTTTTATTATAAGCATTTCTTGTATTCGGCGTATCAACCTTATCTGTTGCTTTAAAATCAATTAAAGGAAAAACAAAATCTCCTTTTATACCTAATTCTTTTTTAGAATCTTTAATAAATTTAGCTCACCCTTCTTTAACTGCTTTATATTTATCCTCTGTTGGTTTTAAAAATTCATTTGAGGATTTAGTATTGTTTTTAATGTATCAATTCATTTGATCTACATCTTTCGAAATACCGTGAGATAATCCTGTTCTTGGATGTTTTTTTCATTCTTCTGTAATCGGAACACCAGTATTGAATTTTAGCCCTTGTTTATAACCTTGGGCAACTTTAACAAGTTCAGAACCCTCTAACCATTGTTTGGAAATTCCGAATAAATTTATTGAAGCATTCAATAGTGATCTAAATATTCTTCCTCTACCTGAGAAATATTCAATATCTGCATTTGGATCACTTGCGATTTGTTTTCTTGTTGTATTAAATAATAATCTTGATGTATTATTATCTAATTGAGCATTTGAATTTTTTGTGGAAGCAAAGTATCATGGATTAAAAATCATTCTTCTTGTCATTCCCTTTTCAGTTATTCTCCTCTTAGTTCCAAATTTTTTAGATTTTATTACTCTCATTAAATTAGCGTTTTCCAACACTTTATTATTAAGTACTGATTCAGAGTTATCCCTTAGGAAACTTTGCTGTCTTATTTGTGCATAAACATCGGCATCTGAACCATCATTAAATAAGTATTCTATTTTATTCAATGTTTTATTATTTTTATTTCATTTTTCTTTATAAGAATGTTTATTTTTTTTCAAAACAATACCACTACTTAAAGGATCAGTATTGTAAGATTCTAAATAAAATCTACCAACTGTAAGTTCTTGAGAAAGATCAACCTCTTCTCCGTGTCTAATTGTTTTACCAAATTCTAAAAGTTGTAAAAATTTACCTGGTTTATCAAAACTTTTTTGACCTCCATTTAATTCTAAAATTTTTTGAGAAGACATTGGATTATATTGATTTGTTAGTGATAAGTTATTTACCAATATAGATGCATCTTGTGCCATTGTATATTTAATTGTAAATTTATCAGGATCATAATTTGCACCAGTATTAGCATTAATGGTTCCTTTTAAATCTATACCATATAGATTATTCAAATAAACGTTTCCATTATTAAACCCTAATTGATTTAAAGCACCATTTTCATAATATTCATCTGAATTCAATATTCTTTGCATATAATCTTTTTCTATTGGGGGCATTGGATTTTTACCCATTATAGTTCCAAGTTGTCGAACTTCTTTATTATTATAAATACCCCTCATAAATCCATAAAATATGTCGATTGCTTTGTATTCATATTTTGTAACTTCACCGTGATTGTTTACATAATGTATACCAGGTTTAACTCTCAATGTTAGTGACCGAGTTTTTTTCTTACTAAGGCTATCGGTTAGTTTTTTATATGAATCATATTTTCCTGAATCAGTTTGTACTGAGGAAACTCCACCAAATTCATAGTGTGATTTTTCTTTCTTAACTTCTTTTAAAGAACCATCTGGATTTTCAATAACTACCGATGATTTATCTATTACTTGATCAAACGGCATTGTTGTTAAAGGTTTATAAAATTGTAAATCTCTACTGGATGAAACTAAACTTGAAGATTGGACATTTTCATCTCAAATTCTTCTATTTTCTGAAAATGTTTGAGTTTTATCAAGGAAACGAACTAATGTCCTTCTTCCTTGATAAAAAACAGATGATGTTGATGTATTATTAGCAATAGAAATTGCAAGTGGAACTGTTACTGCAGTTGCTATTACAACACCTATTGAAATCTTTATTTTTCTATTCATATTTACCTCCTTACGTCGAGAAATTAATAATTTAATTTAATACTAGTGCTTTATATTTAACAATAAAAATCAAGGAAACAAACCTTGATTTTCACGACATTTAAACGAATAGTATTATCTGAATTAAATTTAATCAAGTATTAAACTTTAACTTCTTCTTTTATGTAAAATGTGTTAGTTTATTTTTCAACATAATAATTATACAAATCTTTTTTACGGTATTTTTCAACAAAAATGCTAATTTTTTATATCATTTTAGACTAATAAGACATTTTTTTACAGAACCTCAAATTATCTATATTCTATTTTTTTGAGTAATAAGACATAAAAGTTAAACAAGGTTAATTTTTTTAATGAAAAAAGAAAATGAGGTTTTTAGTTTCAAAACTAATTAAATTTACTAGGTAATTTGAGTTTTACTTAAAATTATTTTGAAAACACAATGAAAATTACCGCAATGAGATGCAATATTTGAAATATATAATATGAGCACTATTTTATATTTTAGGTTTTAAATAATGCATATTTTATTTGCATATTTTTCAGTTGATTTATATTCATTTATATATTTAACTCTTTATATTTTCAAGTGAAGCAATTTTTAATAACAAAGTAATCGGATTAAATTAATGATATCCCAACAAGTTATTCATTTTATAAATAAGGATAAGCGAATATTTTAACGTATTCATACTTGAAAAAATAACAAGAATTAATTAGTGAAAAAGTTATTTTTGAACAACAATACAAAGAAATAAATTCTTTTTAACTTAAAATCCATATCATTTGAATGCAATTTTAAGGAGTGTTTCTTATAAAAAAAGTATCATTTATTATGCTTTTGTATCTATATAATTTGTTTATTATCTAAAACAATAAATAAATGGAGAAATATGAAAAAAGATAGATTTATAACAATTATTAAGAGTTCAAATGATTCAGAAAATATGGGTGATGATATTATATTTGATTTAAGTAAGGAGTATGTTTTTGATAAGTTTAGAACAGACTTTTTATTCTATACATCACAAAAAATGCCTAGTGATAGAACTTCATTAAAACATCAGGCACAATCGATATGCAACTCTTGTTAGGTACTAAGGCAATAATGACAAAATATAAACCTGCCTTTCTTAGATTTTCCGGTGTGAGATTAGGTTTTTGAAAATCAAGAAAAATCAAGGATAAATTAGTTTTAATGGGTGTTGGTTCTGATGGGGGTGAAAAGTTTTCTTTTTTACAAAAAAACTTTATAAAAAACTGCTCTCAAAGACTAAATACCATTCGGTTAGAGATGAACATACAAAGAAATTATTAGAAGGTATTGGTTTTGAAAATGTTTTAAACACTTCATGTCCAACAACATGAAAATTAAAATCATTTAAAGTCAGTATCCCTAATGATGATTCAAGTTTAATCCTTTCTTTTTCATTGTCTAATGATGATTTGAATTTTGTGCAAAAGATTATTAATCAAGCTTCTGAGAAATATAAAAATGTTTACATTTGAATTCAAACACGAGCAGAAAAGGAAACATTTGTAAAAAGAGTTAAATTCAAAGAAAATGTAAGCATCATCGATCAAAACTTGCATTCATTTTTTGAGGTTGCATCTAAAAACAATACCTTCTACATTGGCTCTAGACTTCACGCTTCTATATTTAATCTATACAATAACAATCCATCTGTAACAATTAAGATAGATCAAAGAGCTGGTGGTATTAATAAGGCATTCAATATCCCAATTATTGATTACTCTATTGACCTTGATTTAAATGATATTGAAGAGAGAATTCAAGATACTATAAATATATCAGATGCTAAAATAAAGGAAAGCAAAGAAATTTTCATCAATAACTAAATAAGTTATTTTAAAAAGAGACACTTTATTGGTTGTCTCTCTTTTTTAAAATTTATTGCATTGAAGTTTGCAACAAACACACAATAATTTTTGATATTATTTTACAGAAGTGCTCAATAATCCTGAAAAAATAAAGTATTTATTAATAGCAATGTGCCACAAAATTAAAAAATAAATGTTGCAAGAAAATATATCTTAAATCAATAACTATATACAAGGCAATTTAAAAAGCATATGATTTTATAAATGCATCAAATAAGTTGTTTCCATATTTATTGATCTGTTAATTGATATTCAATTTGTTGTAATCTGGATGTAATATTTTA
>NZ_PSZO01000060.1 GCF_004335975.1 Mycoplasma marinum | reverse complement strand
GTTATCTTCTTCCTTCTTGATTAGGTTTACTTGTAATAAGTCTTCTAAGTAGAATATATCAAGAGTTTTCTTTGCTCTAGACATAGACACATTCATGATTCTATAATCAAGTTGATGCTTATAAAGTCTTGGAGCTTTTTTGGATAGAAATAACAATCACATTATTTTTATTCTTTTACTTAATAATGGTATTTACATCATGGGTCAAGCATTGATGTTTATATTTTTTCTCTTTAGTGTATTTGGAATCTAAAAAACATTAAAGGAAATGTAACGATCTTAGAGTTATTTAATAAAATTATTTAATTGACGATTCATAAGATGGGGATTTTGACGAAATTATGATTTAGTTTTACGGGGGTATAATAATATGCAAATGAGGAGACCGAGATAAAAAGAAAGTTCTTTGGATCATTGGGCAATATCTACTATTAGGTCACCTGCGGTTGCTTCATGAGGGAAAAGGAATCAATATTTGATCTAAGTAACCCCTAAAAGGTGTTACCAAACAATCAAATGAGCGGAAAGTAATGTATGTTGTCCTTAATGAGGAGTATTTAGAATATATGAAAAGTTGTTAAAACTAGGAAAATAATAGCAAAACTAATAAAATCCCAGAACCGAACAATGTAATAAATAACAATGATCTACCTAAAAATTCTGATTTTAGTGAGAAAACTTTTGAATTTTAAAAAAGGTTAAAAATAAAAGGTGTAAACAAGGTGGTTACAAAGGTAGAAGACTTTGCAAGAATAATCCAAATTAATTTAAATAATAGGCGTCCATTATGTATGCTTGAGCTGCAAATTTATATTTGGATTTAGAATTATCGCTTTTTTAAATGGTATTTAAAATTTAAGTAAAAAAACTACTAGCAAGCTAGCAGCTAAAAGAAAACCTTTTAATTATCCAAAAATATTATAACATCATAATGCCACACTATGCCACAAAGTTACACTCTTTTCTACTTTTGTGGTAATGCTCCGTTATTAAACCACCCAAAGTTTTCAAATAATTTTACGTGTAAGCCAAAGAAAGTGCATAATTCAGTGAAGTTAATAACTAATCTTTTGGAGTCGCTATGACCTATGAATAAAGTCTTTATTTCATTTAATAAACTTTTTAGCTCAACTTTTGAAAGAAAAGCATTGAACACAATCATTAGAGCTGTTAGATTATTTGAGAAATTAACCCTTTCATCTTTTGGAATTTGTAATTTATTTCACAAATATATACTTTTACCAGATGAGATTCTAGGGTGTATACTTCTCTCAAAGAGTGTATTTTTATGAGCAACGATATTCCTTCACTCCCTGATTACATTAATAAATTTATTCATATTAGAACTACCAATATGAAAATGTGAAGCAATATTTTTTTTGATTTCTTGAGAATCAATATTATTGTAAATAAATTGTAATTGTCCTAATTCATAACCCTCAACACCAAACCAAATTGGCAAGGATTGATGGTACATTTTATCAGGCGTTATTATTTTTTTGTTAGATTGTATGAATCTTTTATCATACTTTTTCATTTTTTTAATCTGCTTATTTAATGTGTTAGTGGGGGTGCTCGCGTTATAGCTTTTAATTTGTTTGTGCCCTATGGGGTTTAATTTCTCTAGCTATTTGAGCAGCTAATACTGTTCGTATCTTCCCTTCTATAATCATGATTCTTGAAAATAATGCAGATTGTATTTTGATGTCAATTTTATTTATTTTAATTAGTTCTTTTACATTGATCTCTTTTGTGTATTTTTGATTTTCAACATCATAAAATGGACGTGAGTAAATATAAATTAAATTGACATAATTATTGAATACAAAAACATTAGAATCATCATTTATGATTAACCCTCTTTTTTGCAATTTGGCTATCATTTCTTTGTTAGTGTTGAAAGTTTTTTTCATAAGTATTAATTTAATGTTACATTGTTTTCCACAAAACAACAAGATTAATTATATATAGGTATGAAGAAGAAAATTCTAATCATCC
>NZ_PSZO01000059.1 GCF_004335975.1 Mycoplasma marinum | reverse complement strand
AAGGTTATTTTTATTTTTAAGTATACTAACCGTTGATTACTTTTCCATCTTCTTGTAAAATAAGTCTAGTTGTTCCATCTTCTTTTTTAATTGCAAGTTCAATATTATTAGTTGTTGTTGTTGCAATTTGTTCTAAAGCAAGATTTGTAAAGAAAGCTTGGTGTGAAGTTAAGATAACATTACGATGAGCTCTTAATCTTGTTAATAATGAATCAGAAATAACTTCATTTGATTTATCGAAGAAAAATACTCCCGCCTCATTTTCATAAACATCAAGACCCGCACCTCTTAGCTTACCATTATCTAACGCTTCTAATAAATCTTCTGTATTAATAAGTGGTCCACGTGCTGTATTAACAATAATTGCTGAAGGTTTCATTAATGCTAATGTATCTTTGTTAACAATATATTTTGTTGAAGGTAAAAGTGGTGCATGTATTGAAAGAAAGTCTGCTTGTGCAAATACTTCTTCTTTAGATAAATATGTAAACCCTAATGCTTCTGCTGTTTGTGGAAAATTATTTTGAGCATATTCATCATATACCACAACTTTAGCACCCAGTCCATTAGCTATTTTAATAAATCCTTGACCAATTCTTCCCGCACCAATTACACCGATAGTTTTACCAAAAATTGTTTCTCCCTCTAAACCATTTAGTGAAAAGTTATTATTTGTAACTCTATTATGAGCTAAGTGAATGTTTCTGTTCAATGACATTAATAGTGTCATTGCAAACTCACATACGGCTTCAGGTGAATAAGCAGGAACACGGAATACCTTAATTCCTAATTCTTCTGCTGCTTTCAAATCAATTCTATTATAACCCGCAGATCTTTGGAATCAATATTTAATCCCTTGAGCTGCTAACTTTTCAAGAACTTCTCTTGATCCATCACAATTAACAAATGCACAGATTGCTTCTGAACCCTTTGCTAATTCCGCTGTTTTAACTGATAGTCCTTGTGTAATGAAATTAAATTCATGTCCGTTTTTATTTGCTTTTGCAAATGTTGTTTTATCATACTGTTTAGTATCGAAAAATGCTATTTTCATTTTATCTCCTTAGTGAATGTTCTTTAAAACATAATAATTATACACTTTGTGTTTAAAATGTATTTATGTTATTTTAATAAATTTATATTTAGCCAATAATTTTAAATCTATTTTAATAAAATTCAAAGTTTTGTTGAGTTATTTTTTGCATTTCTAAATACAATTAAACTATAAAATAAGATATCATTAATATAGTTATGAAATATATTCAAAAAAATAAAATTGAAGGTGGCCACAAAAATAAAACTTTCAAAATTAAAACTACTGATGGAAACTTTTTTTTAAAAATTAAAAAACACGATAATTTTAATCATAAGATTGATTATAAAAATCTTAATAATTTTAATTTTGTGCCTAAATTAATTTTCGATGATGACAATGAAATTATTTGGGAGTTTCTCGAAAAACAAGAGCTGATTTTGAATAAAGAAAATTTATCAGAGATGGCTCAAATTATGTTAAAAGTCCACAACTCAAAATTAGTTTTGCCAATCTCAAATCACAAAGCTAGACTAATAGAGTATTACGAAGCGTTAAAACATAAAGAAAATATCCCTTTAGAAGTTGAACAATTTTATGAAACTGCACTAAAAATAATAGAAGAGTTTGATATTTCAACCCCTCTACATAATGACCCTTGAATGAATAACTTCGTTAAAACTAATAGAGGAATTTTTCTAGTAGATTGAGAATATGCAAGTATGGGAGACAAACATTTTGATTTAGCCTTTGTTATTGATGGCTCATGACTCAATGAAGATCAAGAATATTTTTTTCTCCAATCATACGGGATTGAAAATTATGATCAAGAAAAATTAAGCAAAGCTAAACTATTAGTGAATTATTTAACTTTAGTATGAATGCACAGATTTGATGAATTACCCTTTGACGATAAAATTATAAAATCTAATTTACATAAAAATATTAATAATAAAGAATAATATGTATTATAAATTG
>NZ_PSZO01000058.1 GCF_004335975.1 Mycoplasma marinum | reverse complement strand
AAGATAAAAACAAGATCAAGTCGTTGTTATTTTTGAAGTGAACAAGAATAGTTTTTATTATGAAAAACAAAAAGATAAAATACTTTGATGAAAATTAACCGATCTCTTGAATGAGCATAGTTCAAAAGCAGAACAACTCAGAGAATTATCTCCAGTTGCTAACTCTAAAGTATTTGGTTGGTATATAATATTCTTGTGAAGCGCGTTACTAGATAACGGCGTAAAAAAAGGAGATCTTCTCCTTTTTTTATTTCCCTTGATTTTTCGGTTATATTATTATAAATTTAATGCCATTATTTAATGCGTTTTAATCAATAATATCCTTTAAGGCTCTAGAGTTATTGGTTATTATTTTAATGCTCAAATCAGTATTTATCAAGTGTAGGAGAAAGAATGTTGATTGTTGCCCCTATATTAGACTCTTTTTTTAATTGCTTGTTCATCTTTAATTAATGATGTGGACAAACTCTTTACTTTCTATAATTCTAAAGGCAACAACAATAATTTCTTTGCAAGCTTTATTTCAAAAATGAACTCTTTTATTTATTCTATATTAAATCAAGTAACTTCAATAGTTTCCATTACATTATCTCGAATGGCAACTACAACAAGTGATTAAGAGTATAATTTTTATATGAAAAATAAAAAGATGCGAAGTAGACATTATGGTGCGTTTCCTTATATAACGAAAGATATAGTTGATTCTATGGTTAATAAAAGTTATAACGAAAAAGGCTCTGTTTATGTTGTTAGTAAAGAAAAAAATGGAAAAGAATTATTGAAAAATAATATTTTAAGTGAAATAAATAATAGGGAGATTGAATGGAATACTGCTGATGTAATTTTAGATTTTAAAAAATATAAAATTACTGACTATGTGGAACAAATTAGTTCTAGAAAATTTATTCTTAAAAACGAAAATAAATTTTATATTGATATTAACAAAAATAATATAGATAAAGAGAAAAGAAATTCAAGGGTAACAATATCTTCTTTGGCAATTTCACTTTTTACCTCTCTACTCTCAGTAATATTTATCATATTCAATAAATCATATAATGTTGTTTCCTATAGTGCAACATATTTAATTGCAGCGTTAACAATCATCTTTTTTATTTTACTTTTATCAGGTATTGCTGTTTGAGTAAATGTCAGAAAAGATAAGGGAAAGAAAGTTACTGGAAAGATAATTATATTAGCTCATTGTCCTAGCGGAATAGAATTTAATGATATTGAAATACTTGAGCAACATTTTTCTAATGATAAAAATTTATTATTGGTTTTCTTTTTAAGTGAATACCCTGAAAATATTGTTGAAAAATCCTTTTTATACAATTTGGATGATGAGAAAGCTTTGCATCCTGAAAAAGATAAACAATCTTATTTAAATATACTTAAAAGAGAGTTGAAGTTTATAAATCCAAATAAAACAAATTTAAAGGAAAATGTTTTAAAACACTTTGTGGGATATAGTGGAACTAATTTAAAATTTGAAATGGAAAAATATTTTTGAAAACTGGCTTTGCAAGAAAGTCTTAGCTCTAAAGAAAGAACTTACCCAATTAATAAATTAAATTATCCAATCCATAAATTAAAGTCATTAATTTGATTTATAAATAAACTTGAACAAATTGAACAACAATACTCAAAAAGATTTGATGATGGATGAAAAAAAGCAGAATTTGAATTAATGATTGAAGAATCATTGCTTGAAGTTAATTTATGAAAAGAAGAAGTTATTAAATTTTATTGCAAATCAAAAATCAAGAATAAAACAAATGATTTTATTGCTTGAGAAATTATTGCTACAGAATCTTGGATTAAAGGAACAGATATGAATTCAAGCGCTTATTCAGATTTTTTAGCTAATATACACAAGATTAGCATCTTAAATAAAAGTGAAGAAAATAAGGATTTATTTAAATTTGGAAGATGCGCCATCGTTGATAATATCGGAGAATTTATTAAAATAATAATGAAAAAAGATATTTTTAATTTTGAGGAAAAGTATAGACAAATTTGATTGATCATT
>NZ_PSZO01000057.1 GCF_004335975.1 Mycoplasma marinum | reverse complement strand
CCCTCTTATATTCATTGTTAGATTCAAAATAACTATTGTATTCTTCCCCCATCTCTTCTTCGAATTTACTTATAATATCTATTTTAGTGTCTCCTCCAATTTTCTTGAAAAATTCTAAATCCCTTGAAAAATCCCCCTCTTCCTCTTCCTCTAATTTTGTAAAAATAGAACATGAGGCATTATTTTTTTCATAATTTTCAACAAGTCATTTCAAATATTTTTGATTTGTTTTTTTGGATTCCATATCTTTTATGAAAGCATCTAATTCCATGGTATTTTTTTTAATTATCTTTTCTTCTAGTTTTGACTCATCTAATTTGAAGGGTTTGTCTAATAATTTTGCAACTTTTCGATTTTTAAATAGACATTCGGAATTAATGCGTAATGGCGCTTCTCTATTTTGATTTGAACCAGCCAATAATCTTGCAATAGAAATTGCACTCCTAGGTTTTCACTCTCCATTAAAATTACACATTTCTTTTGCATCCTTATTAAATGTATATATTTTTCTTTCTCCATCCTCGTGACTTTCCTGGAAACATTTTGCCAATACCTCATCCTTCTCATGTTTAATCTTTTTTTGTTTTTCGGATTTATTATTTTTATGTGCATCGGATAATACTCCGTCAACAATTTCTCAATGAATCGCTTCATAAAATACTCCATTATAAAAAGGGTAATAAGCAAACAAATCAAGTTTTTGTCCTTTGCTCTTTTGGATGTATTGAACTGGTATCTTAACTATTATCAAAGATTTATCCATTATTATCCTCTCTTATAATTTTCAACATAATTTCTTCAAGTACTTCAACTGAAATTGAATTACCACATGTGTAAATCATTTTTGTTTCACTTAAGAAGTTAAGGTTATTAACTTTTTTATAATCATTAGTTGAGAATCCCATATATCTATACGCTTCTTCTGCGTTGATTTTTCTCATCTTACCTTGGTGTGTAAATTTAATTCTCGAGTTAGCTCCTGAAGCTGTAAGAGTTGGTCCTGTATATTTAGGATCGTAAACATAAGCCTCTGAATTAAATGATGTGTAATCAATTAACTTGCATTTTTTTATATTAGAAAGCGTTCTTTTGAAGTCTGTTTTTTCATACTCATCAAGCGCTGGCATGAAGTCTTGGGATCTCGTTTCTTTATTCAAAATTTTTGATATTGCTTGCGGCTTTTTATCGCCAAGTGGAAGGGTGACTTTTGAATCTAACGTAGAAATCATAAATGCTCTTCTTCTAGCTTGTGAAGAGCCAAAATCACCTGCATTTAAAACATTAATATCATTATAGTAACCAAGTGATCTAAGTTTTCTTTTTCAATTATCCAAATCCTTTTTATTTGTTTTATGAGTTAGAGCTACAACATTCTCCATCAATAAGTATTTTGGTAATTTATCTTTTGGTGTTGCTTCAAGCGCTTTTTCAATTTCTCATAAAAGTCCAGAACGTGTTCCACTATCTTTTTTCATTCCTCTTTGTTTACCTTGTTGAGATAAATCTTGACAAGGGAAAGAATAAGTTAGTAAGTCAATATCTTCTAATTTTCTTTCGTGCAAAGTTCTAACATCAAAAATATTTCCTTCTGCTTCAGAAAGCTTTACAGCACTATAAACAATACGAACCATGTCTTTGTGCTTCTTGAATCAATAACCCGTTCTAACCGGTTCTTTTGAGTCCATTGAAAGTGTTTTGCTCTCTAAGTATTTAATCATTTCTGTTAATTTAGTTTTTTTGTCAACCCTGCTTAAAGTAAAGCCATTATGTATTGCTTGATATGAAACAATTGCTGGAATGTATCATTCAGCCATTCCTGATACTTCATAATTACTTTTTATATTCCGCAATGCTTTTCTTTGGGCTCCAATTCCTGCAAAAGCCTCAAATATTCTTATAACCTTAGTTATATATATTAATACATATTTAAACGTTCCAATTAAAAATAACAATGTGTATAATTTATGTAATAAAGGAAGTGATAAAAATGGAGAAAACTAAGGTTTAGTCTATATTTTTTCTAAAAATATTAATT
>NZ_PSZO01000056.1 GCF_004335975.1 Mycoplasma marinum | reverse complement strand
GGAAATGATGTTAAAGCAATTTAAGCACCTCAACAATGTTTAAAAAGTAAACTTTTAGAACAAAAAAATAACTACTATGGTTATTTTAAATCTAATTGTTTTTACTAAAAAAATGTGTGATTGTCTATTGCTTGAATTTGTTTTTTTAAACTTGTTTTACCATTTTTCATTCCAATATTAATTTATCTTTTTATCTATTTTTTTTCAATAAATTTATTTTTATTGACGAAATGGAAATTTTTATCAAATTGAGCAACATATTTTTCGGAAAGACCATGGGATACAACTATATTTAATGAATTCTGAGACAATATAAAGTTTAAAACTTCTGGTCTTTTTATTGCATCAATATTCATCATTAATTCATCATAAACACAGATTTCTGCTGCACTATAAATTAAAATCGCTATTTTAACTAAAGCGGTTTCTCCAGATGAAAGAGAAGATATTTGCTCTGCCAATAAATTGTCAATACCCAAATTATGTGCAACTCACATTAGTCTTTCTTTATTGTATTTTTCATTGAAAAGTATTATATTTTCTAATACACTCCCTTCAATTAATTTTGTTGCTGATGTCTGATAAATAAAAGGCATAGACATATAGTCTGAAGTTACTTTATTATTCACAAGTACCTTTCCAGTGTATTTTTTATCTAATCCTAAAAGTATTTTTAAAAATGTAGTTTTACCAGAACCATTTGGTCCTGTTATTATTATATTTTCTTTTTCATTAGCTACGAAGTTTATATTTTCAAAAAGTACTTTCATTTCGCTTTTCTTGGTAACATCCAACATTAATAAGTTATTTATTTTAGAACTTTTAATAGAACGATCTTCATATGCAAAATCTTGTTTTATATTTTCAAAAGTAATTCATTTATTATTTTTTGATTTAGCAAATAATGAACTCATTTGGGGTATTTGATTTATTACTCCCCCCAAAAGAACTGTTGCTGTTACTAAAATACTAATATTTGCTTGTTTAAAATAAATTAAAATACCTGTTGTTACAGCAATTGAAAAATAAGTAAACCCTATACCAAACTTAACGATGATACCCCTTTTTGCTTCAAGAATCATTTGTTTAGTAGTTAATTCTTTTTTTTCATTAGAAGGGAACTTGAGAATACTTTCCATTTCGTTACCACTAACAGAAATAGTTTGATAATTTTTTTCAAATAAACTGATTTTTTGGTTAAAATCACTGTTTACTACAACTAACTTTTTATTAATTTTAATCAGTTTTTTGGAAAAGAATTTTGGCGATATATATACTAATAAAATGGATGCAGTTGCAATTAAACCAACAATTCATGAAGATATTGTAATAGTTACAATGATTGTTAAAAAAGAAAAAGAGATTAGATAAAATCGAAATCTAGGACGCAAAAACTTTCTTATGTATATATTTGCTTCAGTTTGAATTTCTTCAAACGACTTATTACTTTTTAATTTCCTTGATATTATTGTTTTCCTAATGTCAAGGAATACTAAAGATTCAACAAAATTAGTAACTATATTCATTAAATAATTTAATGCAGTAATTGAAATTATCATAATTAAATACCAATATGAACCATCAAAACCAAAGTTTATAACTCTATTGACATAATCGCCAAATAATTTTCCAACAACGGACAAACTAATCATTACAATCATATGGAGCAAAATCATTGGAATCAATATTTTTTTTCTACTAGAAAAGAATAATTTCATCAAAACCTCCTTTAATTTCTTCCTCTAAAGTGTGATCTATTAATATTACCGCTACTTTTTCTGTCATCAATGCTTGATAGATATTATTCTTTAATGTTTTTTGAACACTTGTCAGTGTTTCATCCAATAAAATAATTGAAGATTTATTTGCTAGAACATGTAAAAGAGATAATAATTGGATTTCACCTTGTGAATATCCATGCTTAGCACTAGATAAAACCCCACTATCTAAGATTATATTTCTAATATTTTTATATACTTTATTATTAGTGATATTTATATGCTTTTCTATTTTATCAATAGATTCGAAAATTGTTGAAGATCCG
>NZ_PSZO01000055.1 GCF_004335975.1 Mycoplasma marinum | reverse complement strand
AATTGCTTTATTAATAAGGTCTTCTGTTAAAGAAGATATTAAGTTGTCTTCTAAAATAGCTTGATCTGATTTGAAACCAGTAATTGTAAAAGTAGCTTTTGCTTCTCCTTTTGCACCGGTAATTGTAAATGAAGATTCAATAGTAACTACACCATCTCCAACACTAATAATTTTATCTATGTGTTGTGGATTGTATTTTTTGACAAGAGCGACATTTGTATCAATTAATTTGTTAATTTGTGAAGTTGTAACATTATGTGGATCGGTATTTGGCATTTTAGAGTCAAATGTTTTATCCTTGATTGTGAAGTTTTTAATTGCATCTTTAATTTTTTCCAATTTTTCTTGTGGTGTTCAACCTAATTTAAATCCTCCTAAAATTACTTTTGAAAATGCTCTTGATTTAGAACCTAGAGTAGCTTTTGCATCATAAGTAACTTGACCCAAATTATTATTATGAGATTTATTTACTAATGTTACTGAAATTGGATTGCCATCAATTGTTATAGTGACTTTTAAAGGTAATACGAAAGTACTGGATAAATCAGCGTTGGTGAATGGATTAGCAACTTTAATTGCATCATTGATATCTTTCGTTGTAATTTTGTTTAAAATTGCTAGATCAGCTTTATCTTGTTTTTCTTTGTCAGTTTCAAAACCAGGCAATTTATCACTAATTGCTTTGTCTTTTTTATCATCAAATGGAACATGACTTGTATGTGGTTTACCAGTTCAACTAATTTCTCCGGTTTTTGTATCTTTTTTACCTGGCTTTAAAACAATAGTAACACTAACATCTTTCCCATCAGAAGCTTTTTTAGTAATAATAACTTTTGGAGGAATTATATAATTTCCAATATCTTTTTTATCGCCACCCTTATCAATTAATGGATTAGTTTTTTTAATAGCGTCATTAATATCTTTTGGTGTAATTGAAGAAATAACCCCTTTATCTCTTGCAATATTTTGTTTTATAATTGAAGCAAAACCTTTTAAGTCTCCAAGTAGATCTTGTCTTGATTTTGAAATACCAGCAATAGATGCTTTATTTAATGTTCATGAAATTAAACCTTTATCTGAATCAACTGTTCCTTTTGTTAAGACAACATCAATATCAAATCCATCAATTTTTATTGATAAACTTGTATTAAAGTTATAAAGTTTAGGGTCAGTTGATTCGTCAAAATCTTCCGCTTTTTTAAGTGCATCATTAATATCTTTTACAGTTAATTTTGCAAGAGCTGATTCTTTGGCTTCATCTAATTTTTGTTTTTTTGTTTTAAATCCATCTAAGCTATCTTTAATAACCTTAGCGTGGGGTCTTGACCTGGTACTACAACAGTTCCTGTTCAGTCAATCGAACCTTTATCAGCATTTTTATTACCTGGTTTAATTTGAACTTCAATTTCTTTTCCGCCGCCAATAGGAATTTGAATTTTTCCAGGAAGTGTTACATCTTTTGGTTCTAATTCATTAATTTTCTTACCAGTTTGTTTTTCAATAGCTTTTTTAATTGCATCATTAATTTTATCGCCATCAATTGTTTTAGCACCATTCAAGAATGCTTCTTTTTCCTTATCTTTTTTAGTTTTTAAACCATCAATTTGATCTTTTAAGTTAACTTTTTTATCAGTGTGTGGCCCAGTGGCAACTCCTGTTCATTTAATAATACCTTTATCAGTATCTTTTTGATCTGGATTTGGTTGTGTGATTTTTACTTTAATATTAACTCCATCAACAGGAATAGTAATTTCTTTTGGAAGTACGTGCCCATCAGGATCTGTTTTATTATCAATATTTTGAGCTTTTTTAATAGCGTCAGAAACTAGTTTTGGATTTTTTGCAAGTTTATCTAATGCAGCATCCGTAATTTTCTTTTGTGTTGAAAGAGGTCCATCAAATCCTCTTAATGTACCAACTAGAGATTGTGTTTTAGAACCGTGTGCATTCGAACCAATCGCTGCTCATGCTATTGTTCCATATTTTGCATCAATTGTACCGGGTGTTAAGGCAACATTGATTATAACTTTTTTACTAAGTACAACAGAAACTTTTTTAGGGAATTTATAAGTTTTTGGATCTGTTGTTCCATCAAAAGGAGAAGCTTTTTTAATTGCTTTATTAATAAGGTCT
>NZ_PSZO01000054.1 GCF_004335975.1 Mycoplasma marinum | reverse complement strand
GAAAATATTATTCTTAGAAGAAACATCTCATCTCTCATTTCAAACTAAACCCCTAGTAATTGGGGGGTGAGTTGTTCCAAAAACAAAAATGAAACAAATCAACAACGAAATAAAAAAAATAAAATTAAAACACGGAGTTAAAACATTGACGGAAATTAAATGAACAAAAATAGGAAAGTCAAAAATTAATTTATATAAGGAACTGGTTGAATACGCCATACAAAATGAATACATGCAATTGAGAGTTTTGGTGGCTGGAGATAAAAAAAACATTAAGTTAAATTATAAAGATTGATACACTAGGCTACATTTTTCGCTAATAAAAAAATCACCCTTTGCAATACGGGGTATTATTTCTGATAGAAAAGGCTCTGGTAATGAGGAGAGTTTAATTTCAACATTAGAAATGGCTTCCATTCCTCAGACGACATTTGTTGACTCTAAAGAATCGCAAATTATACAATTATCGGATTTATTTTTAGGAGCCATCTCTTGTTATGGGACTGAAATTAAATCTATATGGAAAGAACAAATCTACAACATTATTGCTAATGAAATCAATATTGGTTACACAACTTCCTTATATTCCAATCAAATAAAATACAACATTTTCTACTGAAAGGGAGAATAATGTCGTATTTGGAAGAAATGGAGTCTAGAGTTAAAACGATGATATCAAGCGGTATTTTATTTAATATCGGTGATATACCCATTAAACCAAGAAGGGATGATTTACCTCAGCATTACACTAAAAAAGAAAGTGGTCCTGGCTTGGATCAATTTAGGATGCAAATTATTATTGATTCAAATACGATTTTCCAACATGAACACGATAATTGTAAGGACAAAAGAATTTTGATTGATATTAAACAATATAAAAACAACACAAAAAGGATGAGGGTGAATATTTTGTGTAGAAAATCTACTTTTGTATTTGATAAAGTTGAAAAACGCGATGGAACTCATACATATTATCTAGTGACCGGATTCAAACTTTATGAATATAAAATAAAAAAATTTAAATCTATTTCATTGGGTGAAACTTGTGTTGAAGATTTGAATCAAGTGTATTGAACATTAAAAAATTGTGTATAATTTAATTAACCGATGTACCTAGTTGTATAAAACGAGTTGGAGAAACCTTGAGGGGTTTTTTCTTTATTGGGTTTTTAGATAAAGCACTTTTACAACTATAAATAAATCACACAAATCTATATCTCGCCTTTGTCTTTGGAATATTAGAGAATTCAAGGCTCTTTTTTAAGTTGAACCTTGCTTAAATAAAAAAAGTTTTAATTAGCAATCTGTCTTCTTAGTCTTTGGATCAATAATAACTTGATGCTTATAAGCATCTTTTATTTTACAGTAATTATTCAAAACCAGTTAATCCTAGTGGATTTAAAATTCCGTCAATTTCATAATATAAATTTCTAATTGAATCAGAAAACTCATCGAAATTTAAATTCTCCTTTAATTTTTCATATAAATCATCCATGAAATCATTCAAAAATTCTATTGGGGGAAGCTCCAATAAATTGGTTTGATGTTTATAATGGTTTGCTGCATCCATAATTGCTTGATATTTTTCTTTATTAATTGAATTACCTAATGGCAATTTGTTTAATGCATCTAATTTATCTATTCATGAATTTCTTTTTTTATTCATTTTTGGATATATTTTCAAACCTAAAGAACTTAAATATTCTAATTTAATGTAAAAATATGAGAAGAATTGATCATATATATCTCCTAATGTTATTTCAAGTTGCGTGGTTTTTGTGGATTTATATTTATTGATATAACTATTAAAAAAAGCCCTATTACTCGCTTCTTCATGTGAAAATATGCCTGTTGATAAATCATGCATCCTATTATTTTCGACCATCTTTTCATTTTCAGTTTTATCTGATGTCATGGATTTCTTTAAATCACTTAAGGTGTTTATTCATTTGTTTTTAAAATATTCATAATTACGATTATACTTTTCTTTTTCGTTATCTAATTTGCGTTCTATAAAATGAAGAGGTCTTATAAAACTCCAAAGTAGTTCATAAATTTCGTATTCATTGTTTTTAGCGAAGTCCTCATGAAATATAGAACCTCAATCTGATTTTTCATATGCTTTATTATAAAAGTCAA
>NZ_PSZO01000053.1 GCF_004335975.1 Mycoplasma marinum | reverse complement strand
TTTCTTTTTATATACTATTCCTGTTGTAATACCTCAGAATGTTTTCCAACTAGAAACTTCTCTAGCATCAGAAAGAAATAAATCTGATTGTAAAGTATGTCCAGATGGTAATTTTGTATTTGTATCCATATTCTCTGCTTTTAAAGTAAAGTAGTATCAGTCATCACCATCTTCACTTTGGAATCTTTCAAATTCTTTAATAACTTTTAAAAACTCATCTTTATACTTTGAAAATTCATTTGAATGATCTTGAATCAATGCTGGACTCTTGATTTTTTCAAAATCTAAATTAGAAATATTTTGTAAAAAACTTTTTTTAATGTTTGGTTTTGTTACATAAATTCTCCCATCACATGCACCAATACCGGAAAAACTTTTCCTATTAGAACCAAGAACAGCATCCTTTTTTGGGAAAATTTTATTTTTCTCGTTATAAAGTTTTGAAAAAAAGGTTTTTCCAGATCCATCACCATTTCCATTTTTTAAATATTCCTGAATAGCAACTTCCTTGCTTTTATATAGCTTTTTATTGAAACTAAAAATATCTTTACTATCTTTTTCTATGAATTGTTCCAAATCTTTAAAACTTTTTAATTTCTTATTCTTGTTTGTATTTGAAAATAAGAATTCTTCAATTTTATTTTCCTTTTTATATTGCTCAAGAAGACTTTCTTTTGTCAAATATTCCTTGCCATTATATTTATAAATAAGAGCTTTATTTTTTTCATCTTTTAGTTCTTTTTGAACTTCATTGTCAATTTTTATTTCTCTTGCTTTTTCAGCTTCTGATTTTGTTTTAAAAATCTTATTGTCAAATCTATATTTTTTTATATATTCATCAGTATATTTATTGATGCTTTTTTTAATATTTACCTTTTTACCTTTTTTAAGAGGTGTTTTTTTATTTTCCTTTGCAGATTTTCCACAGGAAACAGCAGTTGTCATAACACCAACGAGTGTTATTGCTGAAATTGCTGAAGTTTGCAAAATTACTTTATATTTTTTATTCATTAGAACTCCTAACCACCTTAAATTGTAACCAATACTTCCCTAATTAAATATCTTCCATTTTTTTCAAAAGATATGATTAATCTATCTCCATTATGGAAATTATGTGTTGCAATCGTTTGTGTAATATCATTTATGTTTTTAGCATTCGCTTCTTGACATTTATAATTTATCTTAATCCCATTTATTTTTGCTAAAGGCGATAAAATAGTTGACTTATTATTTTTAATAAAATCTATATTTGGTATATTCAAATTAATTAAATCAGTATCATTTGATTCGGAAATTAAAGTGTCAATATTTCTAATTTCTGAATTATTTTTAATTTCCTTGGAAATTTTATCTCTAAATTTTTCTTCGGTTAAATTTCCCAGGAATTTATCGTTAGATCTAGTTCTTGCAATTACAGGAGATAAATCTGCAAATAATTCTTCATCTGTTTTTGAACTATTAAAAATAAAAGTTGTTGTGTCTACAGGACCATTTGTTTTAGAAACCAATGCTCTACCTTTGATAATTGGTTTATTAGATTTTAATGTACTTACTGAATCTCCATCATGCAAATGTTTTACAAATTCATCAGAGACTAATTTTCTCTCGATAGTTTGTTTTGGAGTAGCAGTATTATTTCAAGAATCTTTTTTTACAAATTCATCTTTAATCTGTGTAATACTAAAGTTTTTTCCTACAATAGTTTTTTGATTATTTGAAATTTGCCCAGATTTTGTTGCTAATACATTCACATAAGTATTTCCACTTCCATCGCCGGTTGATGGTGTTGGCAATTCATTAGCATCTATTGTTGCATTTGAAGGTGCAGAAGAACCATCTTTAAAGTTAACTATTTTTAAAGAAGGTGTTTTTGCTAATTCATTTTTTGATTTTTCAATTGCAAAATCTTTAATATTTTGAAGAATTCCATTATTATTTATTTGATTTTTTCATGCATATTCAAAAGCTTTTTGCTTATCTTTAAATCATTTACCATTAAATTCAAATCTTCTATTAAAATTGAATTCCTGATTATTTTTATACCTATTTAAGGCTCCATTTGGTTTAT
Organism: Mycoplasma marinum; assembly: GCF_004335975.1. GTDB lineage: Bacteria > Bacillota_I > Bacilli_A > Mycoplasmatales > Metamycoplasmataceae > Mycoplasma_K > Mycoplasma_K marinum. Next base: position 83 of record NZ_PSZO01000053.1, on the reverse strand, counting down.
AACCATTATTTATTCATGATGTCTTTCAATCAATTATTGTGTCTAATCTTACCGATCTATAAGTATGTCCATTAGATTTTGTT
>NZ_PSZO01000052.1 GCF_004335975.1 Mycoplasma marinum | reverse complement strand
CGTAGTCTTTGTTTGGTTGTTTCATATTTAAATTATATCTAACTTAAGAACCTTGGAAGTTTCCATTAAGGGAAAATAATTAAATATTATATTTTGTATAATTAAAATGTAAATCTAATAGGTGTTGAAATTATATTAATTTAGATTACCAAAATTTGTATAAACAATTATACGATACGAAGGGAGAAATAATGGACAAAAATAAAGTAATAGCAATCTATGTAGATATGAGGAATTCTACAAAAATTGATGATGATAAAGTTAAGTGAGATTCTTATAATGAGTTTTACAAACTTTTTAAATCTATAAAAACAAAAGAAGGTGGATATAAAATTTCAAGAGCATATCCTGCTGGTGATGGAATTCTATTAGTTTCTAAATGCAAGCTTTTAGAAACTAAAAAATTAAATGATCTTTTTGTAGAGGTGCAAGATAAAATAAATCTGTTTCATAAAAAAACTAACCAAAAAGTTGGGGTAGGGGCTTCATATGGTTATTCTATGGATATTCAAGTTGAATCAATGAGTGGTGAAAGTGAAGTCGAAACTGTAGGAACTCCATTAGATTTGGCGGCTAAAGGTTCAAATAATGGTAATAAAAATTCGGATTTTATTTGATTTATTTCAAATAATAAGAGTGTGAAAAAACTTCCAAATCATGAAAATCAGAAACTAATTAATAAATTGAAAGAGTGTGAAAAAATTAGTGAATACAAGGAATCATCATCAGGTAATTTTAGATTTAATTTCTAATGAGTAATAAAATATTGTATAATTTATTTGCAAAGGATGGAGACTTTCGGGAATCCTCCAAAAGATGAGCTTAGGCTCTTTTTTTTTGTATAATGTTTTAATGAGTAATAAATATTTCCTTACACACAAAAATGTGGAAGAACAAATAGAAATTTTAATATCAAGAGGAATTGACGTTGATGACAAGAAGATACTTGAATCAATAAACTATTCACACTTAATTTATAAGTATGGAATTCACTATCTGCAAAATAAAGAAAATTTAAATGTTTATAGGAAAGGGGTGAAACTTTCCCATTTATATAACTTATTTTTGTTTAATAATGATTTATCTATGAAGTTATTAAAAATAATATTCAAATTTGAACACAGTCTTAAATGAGCTATAGCATATGAATTAACTACCATAAACCCCCTTAATTACTTAAATAATGATTTTTATTCAAAGAGTGGTGCAAATTACCCTGATGAAATTGTGTTTTTTATCGAAAATATGAAAAAATTAGAAAAGAATAAAAGAAGAAAGTATAAGGAGGAATATTACATTTCAGGTAAACTCCCTTTATGATTGTTAGTAGATGAAATGGCTTTCGGGCAGTTGAGAATGCTGTTAAAGTTAACTGCAAGTAGCGTGAATGTTGCGGAAAAACTACGAGTAACACAAAATAAAAATATTTTTTTAAAATATTTAATTACAGTTAACACATACAGGAATATTATTTGCCATGCAAACCCATTAAAAGCACTTTCCCAGACCAATAGTGGTAAAAAAGTAACTCTAAAAAATCTAATTAAGTTTATAAAGAGTTATTATCATAAAGATTTTTTAGAAATAAAGTTGTTTTTCGATAACTTTGATTTCTCAAAAATAAATATTGAAAAAGAAAAATTGATTGATATATTGGGATTGAATACTTTTTTTAATTAACTATAAAAATCACATAAAGATTTTAACTAAGATTAGTTTGGATTTTTTATAAAGCATTAATAACGATCTTAACCTAACCTTTTTATTTTTTGGTATTTTGATTTCGGTTGAACTAAATAAGTATTTGCCTTCAAACTCTTAAGCAAACATTATCCAAAATAAGCAGTTGAGTTATATATTAAAAGACAAGAATTCATTTGAAACTTACCGCAAGAAATAATATGAAGGATTATCTTAAAATCGTAGTGGTTTTAAATTTTTTTATACCTAAAAAATAATTAAAAGGAGAACAAATGGAAAAATATAAATGTTATAGCGTGCTAAGATTGAACAATGCTTAAACAAAACCGTTTTTGAATTAAAACCAATTGCTATCCCACTAAGCCAAAAAGTTTGTGCTAAGGAAGGAACAATGGATTCCTTGGACAAAAAGGTTGCTAATAAACTATTAAACACAACTATAACTAGAGAGAAGATAAAAACAAGATCAAGTCGTTGTTATTTTTGAAGTGAACAAGAATAGTTTTTATTATGAAAAACAAAAAGATAAAATACTTTGATGAAAATTAAC
>NZ_PSZO01000051.1 GCF_004335975.1 Mycoplasma marinum | reverse complement strand
TTTAATTTCAAAGTATTCTTTGTTTAGTAATTTTGTTACGTTATCATGAGAAAAATTATATTTTTGTGTTATCAATTTGAAAATTAATGTTTTTGCTTTTTTATTTTTATTAATATTATCTAAAATATATCTGATTTCCTTATTGTCCCAAAAATACTCGCCATAATATTTTAGTTTTAGTTTTAAATTTGATAATTTTAAAATTTCATTGAAAAGATTGTTAGAAAATTGAGTTGTTAGCTCTAAATGAATTTCATTAATTCTTATAAAGATATCTTGTGGAGGAGTTATTTCTAATCAATGTGTTTCCTCATAATGATCCATATAAGCAAAATACTCATCTCATGTTGCACATTGATATTTTTTATTTTTTAAATTTAAATCTCTACCTCAATTATCTATTTTTTCTAAAAAATCATCTTTTAATAACTTATATAAGTCAACATCCATATTATTTGTTATGTAATTCTTGATTGCGCGCTGTTTACCCAAGGTTAAATTTTCTTCGCTGATAACTTTTGTAAATTCATCAAAATCTTTAATAATTAAGTTTTTCCTCATTGTTGCTCCATCATATTTTGAATATTTAATAATTCCAAATCCTTCATGTCCCAGAAAATGGATATTGGAGGGGAATGTATCAAATTCTAACTGAGATTCTTCCATGAGCGCAAGATATTCGCCTTGTTTTTTTGATTTTATGAATACAAAATACATTAATTCATGAATAAATCATTGTTTTCTTGTATTTTTTTCATTTTGCATTAGCAAATTCAATCGCTCGAGGTTATTCATTATAACTTGCCTGTATGGTTTGAAGTTAAAAATCATTAAAATTTTTCAAGTGTGACGAACCGTATAATTTGTATCAATAAACCCCAATAAACCATTATAATCTATAAATTCTTCATATAAAAAGGGTTGCCTTTTATTATCAAAATCATTCTTGAATAACTTATACATATTTGAATTTTTATCAGGAAATTGATTTAAATATATGTATTCCTTTGCTAACGGTGATAATTCTGAAAACCCAAAATTATCCACTGCATATTTAATTATTCCACTTTTTTCATTTGAATCATTATGGAAAATGAAAAATACTAAGCACCTCAAAATATTTTTATGTTTAAATATATCTTCCTTTTCATCTACAAAATGAATTTCCCTATTTATGAATCTCTTTATAGAATCACCACGCCTATCGTAACCAAAAGGCATATAATCCAATAAAAGTTTATCAGCCTTAATTAAAATCATTTGAAATTCTTCCTTATTATAAATTTCACCTCTAATCATATTAAGTCACTCAATAGGCAAGACCTTTGCAAACATCATAAATTTTTTCAAAGAATTTTTTTTCAATTTTTTATCATGTTTTTCCAATCAATATATAGGCCTAACAAGGATATTGTTATTTTTATCAATCCAATTTATTTTTGCATAAAATTCTTCTAAAGAAATCGGTTCTTTTACCTCCGCTAATAAATTTAAAAACCTTTCGTATAACTCATTATCTACTATGTCAGTTCTTTTGGAAATTTCTCCAAAATCCGTAGTAAAGTTATTATCTTGTGTGCTTATAGAAAGTTCCTCTCAAAAAGTTTTAAAGTCTTCTTCATATTTATGACCAAAATTTATATTGACTATTTTTACACCTAATTTAGAGTATATCTCCTTTAATTTTTCGTAATAAAAGGCATCTCATGTTTCATGGACTACCAGAATAACATCTTTATGCCCGTCAGTAATTTGAAAATCTTTAAAAACTCTCAACAAATGTTCTTCAGAAAGAGACGATCCAATTATTACTACAGTCTCAATCACTTGGTCCGTCTCTTCATCTTTTTCTTGTTTTGGCATTAATATTGCACTTAATTTATCTTCAACTATTTTAGAAAATTCAACATAATCCCCCAAAGTTAAAAGTGATTTGGAATTAATTTGGTTTTTGTCATCAACAACACCGTGCAAGTGTATTATCTCTTCTTCGTGATTTTTTGAATCGTGTTCAATGAAATTTATTGCTTTTCTACCCAAAATCTTCTCTAAAACTTTATCATAATTTAAAGTCATGATCTTCATTTTATTTCCTAATTTTTTTAATAAAATGTCATAGCCTTCAATGAATCACTCATTATCAGAATAAGAAAGAGGGTCAATTTCTAATTTGGGCCTCTCACTATTAAATGAAAGTATTAATTTATTATCGCCGATTTTTTTAATTAGAGACTCGGAAATTAGTCGACTTTCAAATTTTGTATATCTTTT
>NZ_PSZO01000006.1 GCF_004335975.1 Mycoplasma marinum | reverse complement strand
AAAGCATATGATTTTATAAATGCATCAAATAAGTTGTTTCCATATTTATTGATCTGTTAATTGATATTCAATTTGTTGTAATCTGGATGTAATATTTTAAATCTAATTGTTTTTTATATTTTAATTTAAAAATACAATTTTTTATATTAAATACTTGGGCAATGTATTAGATAATAAAAAGAAGAAAAAAATGAATATTTTACCCAACATTTTTTATCTTTATAAATGAAATGTTTTGCTATAATAATAATATGATTTTTCTATTAATACCTTTATTTATTTCAACATTGGGATTCGGTCAATTATTTTATAAACATAAAATAATTATTGCTCCATTTGCAATGTTATTTTTTTATAGTGCATTCTCTATTTTTGATTTTATTTCTTGATCAATTGGTGGTGAATTCATAATACCTACCATTTTATGTGTAATGCTAATTTCAGGTTCCTCATTAATAATATTTATTAAAAATAAATGTTGAATTTTTTGAAGGTATATTCTTGTTGATATTTTTGTCATAACTTTTATTGTAACGGTCGCATTTTTCTTATCGGATATTTTCTTTTACAATTCAAATGATGATAATTTTTATTACAATTCCTTAGGTTCCGGAACATCTTTTTTAGGTCTTGATGATCATTTTTCAAATATTTCTTCAATTTCTGCGGAACATAAAAATGATGCTTTTGTTGGTTTTATATCTGGTTTATCAGGTTTACTTTCAGAAAGTTTTGTAAGAACTTATTTTACAATTATTGCCATCAGTAAAATAATTCCACTAATTTTAATTATTAATTTACTTATATCTGGAAAAAACAAATGATGGCAATTTTTGGTGTACATGATTATGATTATGGTTGTTAATTTTTCACTTGTTTATATTAAAATTTCGACAATAGCTCAACCCGCATTTTCAATTTCTTTAATGATGACAATTTATGTTTTAAGTGTACGCTTTGAAAATCTCTTTAAAACAATTTCAACTAGTTTCATGGTTTTTCTGATAATGAGAACATCATTAATAGTTGGTATATGTGGTTTAGTTATTTTGGTTTTACTTTTCTTCAATAAAAAAATTCTTACTGAAACTTTATTATTATCATTTTTAATGGCGTTTTTTGGAATTTGTAAAGCCTTTTTCTCTTCAGAGAATCAATATATATTAGAGATACTTCTTGGTATATCAGAAATCCTTCTTTTAACTTCGTGAATATTTATTAATAAAATGAGCATTGTCAAAAAAATAAATTATCAAATTAAAGGTTTTACCCTAAATAGTAAAATTAAAATAATTACTTCATCTATTTTAATTATTTGTCTAATGGTAGTCTTTATAACTATAAAAGTTGTTTATGACAAAAATAGTAGTACAACATGATTGTGAGAAAAACCAACAATACTATGATTGGTTCCTGTTATGCTCTTTATTTATTCATTTATGTATAAAAATTTATTTAGTTTAGCAGCTATGATTGCATTCATATTTTTTGCGTCTGTTGAAATACCAAATTTCAATGTGCAATATTTAGAAAAAGTTTTAGATATTAACAATCTATTATTTTCTAGATCACTAGTTCTTATTTCTGTATTATTGGTTTGACCCTTCTTATTTTATGAACACAAGACTCCTGATATTTTAGGAGCAGTAATATTATTATTTATATATATGGTGGGAATTCCATTGCAAGTAATTTCATATCAAAATACTGTATACACTTTTAAACAATACAAAAAACAAAAAATTAAGCCACTAAATAATTATTTTAATGAATATTTGAAAGGGAATAAAGTTCTTTTTAATGAATTGACAGGGACTAAATTGCCATACTTTGTTCCGCCAAGTTCGCTGGTTAAAAGTATTTTTGATTATAGAGGTGTTCTAAAAAATGGCTCTGCTGAGTTTATTAAATCTAAAAAAAATATGCTAACACTTTCAAGTGCGGAAAATTTCTATAAAGGTAAATATATCTTAGTTACAAAAAATAAAATATCTGGTGGTAAATTAATTGCTACTGAGAATATTGGAGGTGTTTATGAAAATTTCTATGAAATCAATTAAAAAAGTTGAAGCTAGTAAAATAAATATGGTCACCGGATTTGTTTTTATGATTTTAAATGCTGTTTTAATGTTAGTATTTTCTAAAATGTTATTCGGAATATATGGTAATCACATTGAAGCTCAATATAAAACAATACTATCGATAATTGTTATATTTTCATTAGTAGATGGCGGAATAGGTGTTGCTATTGTTTCTAAATTATATGGTGCATTTGCAAGGAAAGATAAAGAGAAAATATCTTCTATTATGTCTCTAACAAACAAATATTTTAAAATTATTGGGGTTATTTACTTATTCATATTATTTTGTGGGGCATTTATTTATCCTTTATTAACTTCAACAGAACACCTGAATTATACTTTTTTGGTTTTGTTGACCATGATTGTTGGCTCTAAGTTTGTAATACCATATTTTGTAACCGCTAAATATGAAATTGTACTATTAGGATCTAACAAAAGATACCTAGCAAACATAGTTAATTTATTATCTACTGTAGCTTGTTATTCAGCGGCGTTTATTTTAATTAAGGTTCTGCCAAAACCAAGTTTAATTACAATTACAAATAATCAATCGATTAACGTTTTTTTAAACTTAGGTAGTAAGTATAGTTGATTTGTTTTATTTCCTGTTATTTGCATAACCATAACACCCGTTATTATGGGGTTTGGATATATGGCATTCGCTAAGAAAATATTTCCAAGTATAAAATATTCTTTAAAAATTAAGGATAAGGAAATTGCTAAAGATGTAAGTCGTATGCTTTTAATTAAAATAGGTTCATTAATTATTTTTAATACTGATTTTATTGTTTTGAATATTTTTTCGAAGACTGGAAAATCAGAAGTACTATTTCAACTAAGTTTATATTCTATATATTCTTCATTTGCAACACTATTAATAACTTTTTCCAATATTTTTATAACATCATTGCAGGATAGGTTGGGCCATGAGTATTCAAGGCAATTAGAAGAAGTGAAACAAACAAATAAAATATTGGTAAGTTTAGTGTGTGCTGTATCAATTTTTTGTGCTTTTAATATGTTGTTTGTGTCACCATTCTTTCTGGATTTCTTTTATAACATGAACAAGAGCACTAATTTATTATTCAATACTAAAGTAGCATTTATTTTCTCCGTGATGGTAGTATTATATATTTACAGGTCATATTATATTTCTATGATAACTATTAGAGGTTCATTTAAATCTGCTAATTTATTGACCATAGTAGAAGGTTTTATAAATATCATTATTTCTGTTGTTCTTTGTTTGGTGTGAGAACCAATTTTCGCTGTTGTATTAGGAACTATAATAGGTTTTTCATTTAGGATAATTGCAGAGGAAACTCAAATAATTTATAAAAAAGATAAACTTCTAATTAGAAAATGGTTTTTTTATCTTTTACAAATTTTTATAATTGTGTTTACAATTATAATTGGTATTTTTTGGAAAAATGTTAGTTATATTAACTTTGGAAGAATTGAAACAATTTTAGCCGTTTTATTATTAGAATTTATATTTATTACATCATTTTCTTTATCCATATTTATTCCATCTTTTTTAAGGAAAAAAATAGCGATTAAAAAAGCTAAAGAGTTAGACTCATAGGCTTATTTGTATAATAAATATTGTTGTAAAGGTACGTACAAACTAAAACAAATGAATTCCATCTTTATATCACGCAAGTACTAGCAAGAACTAGTACTTTTATTGTAATCTTTTTTTTGTATTATATCAATTGATGCATCAAGGGATGTATTTTATATTTCCTTAATAATCATTACTATTTTCTATATAATTTGCGCCATTTCTTTAAATGATCAAGGGGTATTCTGTTTCATTGTTATTTAATGAATTGTCTCCCCTGCTTGTGGAGTTTTTCTATCTTTAAATTCATTGGTATACCAAAACTTGATTTAGCATTAATTTTTTTGGAAGTTTTCCGACATAAATTTTATTTTGTGACTTATTATAATAGATAAATAAACATAATGACTTTCAATATTTGTTCTGCTATAAAAAATATCATTATTAACGATACCAACCTCATTTTAATTATGGTTTATCTCCATAATAACCAAATGTTATGCATTTGTATTTTAGATTCAAGATTCCTTTTGTGGCTTTTTGTTATTGAAATCCAACTTTTAAAAGTGTGTAATTTCACTCTTTAACTCATGCTTGTTTATATTTAGGTTTCTTACCTCCTTCATCTTAATTTAAACCATAAATACATTGTTAGATATTTTTAATTCTTTGAAATTCATAGATCAAAAATAATTTTTTTGTATTTTATGGATTACTTTATATAGTATAGTTAAAATAATTTTATTAATTATTCATTTGATTTGTATTTCAACATAAAACCATATTCTCATCATAAAACAGGGAATTTATCTATCAAAGTTTATATTATTAATTTCTTAAATTAAATGAGTATCTTAAATAGATTTATTTTATTAAATAACTATTAACGCTAAATTTATAAATTTATAGAATTTACTAATAATTTTTATTTTCTTGTTTATGTTGTTATAATTAAAAAAATGAATAGGGATACTGCATTGATAATTGTAATTACAAAATTAAGAAACTACAGTAATTGAAATTAAAAAAAGAAAGATTTCATTATATTTTCACTCTTTTCTTTGGGGGCGTTTCTTTATTGAATATTTTTTATTTATGCAAGTATTTATTATTATTTTTTGGTTTTTTTGGTGCTTTGCCACTGAATTAAAACAATATAAAAATAAAATTGGAGGAGCTGAATGACATTGTTAATATATTGAGTTGGTCCTTATAATGAAAATGTTGATAAGACAATTATTTTTTTTAAAAGAAAGAAATTCAAGATAATTGAAGGCTACAAGCATGAAAGTCATAAATTTCTTTTGAAAAATAACAAAAGATACAAATATTATTTTGAAAATAAACAATATGCTTTTTGTGCTGATATTTGAAGATTTTATATGCTTTCAAAAATCAATGATGCAGTATATATAGATGCAAATATTGTTGTTAATGATATAAATTTTTTGGGTGATTTTAAAAAAACATTTTTAGTAAAAGAAAATAAGGATTTTTATATTTCTAGTTTAATGTTCAATCATAATAACATGGAAATGTTCGGGAAAGCGTTTGACTTAGTTTGTCGTGGATATTTAAGTCCTGCAGCAATTTCAAAAGTTACAAGAAAATATAAGTATTTTAAGAATAGTTGAAGCGATTCAAAAATTATAGAAAGCATATCATTATTTGAACTTTCTAAAAGTGTTGAATTAATTTCACTTGCTTCTTGACGAAGAAAAGTTAAGGCAGAAAATAATTGAGAATTAAAAATAGCTGAGTCTAAAAATGAGAAATACAATACTTTTAGCCGTAAAATTATTTTTGCTATTTTTAGTTGATTTCCAAAAATAGTAGGAAAAATTATAACTAAGCATAAATAATTTGGTGCATCCTTATCTCTTATTGAAAATTAAATTTTAAATGGTTATTTGTAAAGTTAGTATTTTAAACAATGTTTTCATTGTTTTTTTTATTTTAAATAGATAAGCAAGAATCTTTTCGCGATAGTTTTTTTCTTACAAATAATACAATAAATTTATGGCGCAATACCTATATGAATGATTTTTTACATAATCCCCTAATTACTCATAATTGTTTTTAATGTCGCATTTTCACAAGAAGAATGATGAATTATACAACAACTACTTATTTGTTTTTATTGTATAGACTTTGTACATGCATTAATTCATTGTTTTGATATATGAAAAACTATTCTACAAAACTAGTTTTTGTTGGATTACCTTTATATTGTATTGAAATTAGAACTTAATGTATAATTAAAACACTATGAAAAAAATAACAAAAATAAATAAAAATGCAAATTATGACATCATTATTGTTGGTGCGGGGTTTGCAGGATCTATAATGGCTTGAAAGTATATAAATAAGGGGAAAAAGGTCTTAATTATCGATAAGCGTGATTCAATAGCTGGAAATGCATTTGATTATAAAAAAAATGATAATTTTATTCATAAATTTGGACCACATATTTTCAGAACAAATGATGAAGAAATATGAAATTTTATAAATAAATTTGGGGATTGAGAGGAATATAAACATATTGTTTATGCAAAATCAAGTAATAATAGTTTAATACACTTTCCACTTAATTATGAATCTATAAAAAACATTTTCCCTGATTCTTATGAGAATAAAATTCAACAAATAAATTTAGCTTTTAAAAATCAGGATGAAATAAAATTAATGGAATTTTATAAAAAAGAAAGTACAAAAGATATTGCAAATAAATTATTTAATGAGGTTATAAAACCTTATTCTGCCAAAGCTTGGGGTACTCCAATTGAAAAATTAGATCCCTCTACGTTTGATAGGGTTCCATTTAGAAAAACTTGGGAAAAAGGATATTTCAATAATAAGCATCAAGTATTACCTAAAGATGGATATACAAAATTCTTTGAAAAAATACTAGAGAGCGAAAATATCGATATTTTATTGAATGCCAATGCAAATTCAATGATAAATAAAGAAAGTTATTCCTTTGATTTCTCACCTAATTCAACAATTATTTGAACCGGTCCAATTGATGAATTAGCTAATTTCAAATTTGGCGAGTTGAAATATAGATCTTTAAAAATTAAAATATCAAATAAAAGTATTGTGCAAGGTATAGGTGGATATCCAACTTTAAATCTTCCTCACCATCCATCCGTAACAAGAGAAAGTAATTTTAAATACTTGAATTTTATAGAAGGATCTTCCGATGTGTTTTTAACTGAGGAACCTGGTTGGTACTCTAAGGAATCCGAGGACTTTAATGAAAGATATTATCCAATTTCAACAAATGATGAGATTAAAAAATATGATTTATATAAGAAATATTTCAATGAACAACATCCTGGAAAAATTAAATTTATAGGTAGGTTAGCTGAATATAAATATTATGATATGGAGCAAATAATAAAGAGGGTCTTAAATGAAAAAATATAAACTAGCTATAATTGTGCCTATGTTTAACATGGAAAAATATATTTCTAGATGTCTCGAAAGTTTTTCTTTGGTTAAGAATAAAAACTTTGAAATAGTTATTGTTAATGATGGTTCAACTGATAATTCATTAAAGGCTGCAAGTGATTTTATAGATAAAAATAAAACAATGAACATTAAACTTATAAATAAAGAAAATGGTCATTGAGGTTCTGCTATTGAAGCAGGTGTTAGAAATTGTGATTCTGAATATTGGATGTTTCTTGATGCTGATGATGCTTTAGATAAAGAATTTGTTGATAATTTTATTGAAAAAGATTCCAAATTAGAAAAAGATTCTTATTTTATAAAAATGCATGTTTGAGATTCTTCGGAGTCATTTAAGCCTAATTATAAAAAATGAAAAATGCATTTTTCTTTAAAAGATAAATTACCAGAGGCGGCAGTTATATCTAAGGTGGCTAACTTTAAGTATAATTTACCACATAAACACCCCTTTATGGATAGTATGCATCTTTTTAATGTTTTTAATTCATCAAAAAATTATGGAGTTACCACAAGTGTATATAATTACTATAGATATAGAGAAGGTAATTCAGTTTCTATGTCATTCTCAAAGAAAGAGGGTTCATTGAGAGTTCTTTTGGAGGCTATGAAAAGAGAAGGATCAAAAAATAATCATGCTAAAAGTTTAGAGATTAATAAGTTGATGTATTTTATTTCTCAAAAATACGATAACGATTTTTTTGGTGAAATTATCAAACTAAGAAAAACAACTAGATGAAATATGTTTTCTGACAACAAAATAAAATCTTTATTAATTAAGAAAGTTCCTATATTTTGTTTGAAGTCTATTTTAAGGAGAAAAAATGATTAAAATTTTAAATACTGAAACCTGATTGAATTCTATGGGTGGAACAAAGACATATGTTAAAAACTTAATGGATGCTTTTGAAATGGAAGGTTTAGAGGCGAAAGAATACTTTTTTTATGGAGATGAACCAAAGGATAAAAGAGTGAAAAAAATTAATAAGGGAAATGGTTTTTTCTCTTCTCTTTTTACTTCTTTTTTTTGTTATAAAAAAAATAAAAAAGAGATTGGTGTGGGGCATAATTTAATATTCCAATGACCTGCACTTATCTTATTGCTTCCTAAGAAAACTATTAAGAAAAATAATATTTCCTTAGTTGTTCATGATCCACATTTTTTCGATAATAAAATAAAATGAATAATGTTAAAAAGAAGGGTTCGTTTTGTGGAAAATTTAATTGTCTTAGAAGGCACTGAGGAAAAGTGAAAGAAAAAAGCTAAGGAAAATAACCTTAAAAATATTCGTGTTTTTAGTTTGCCTTGAGTTCACCCTAAAAAAGCAGAAATATCTAATAATAAAATTGAAAAATTTGTTTACTTAGGAAGATTGAGTGCTGAAGTAAAACGTGTGCATTCTATTGTTGAAATTTTTAACCACAAGGATTTTCCTTATGAGATTGATTTTTATGGTACAGCAAATAAGGAAACAATTGATTTAATTTCTAATTCTAAAAATTGTAAATATAAAGGTATTACCAAGAACCCTCTTTTAACTTTTGGTGAATATAAATATTCAATAATGTTTCCAAAAAATGGAACAGAATATTTTGGGTTTACAGCTGTAGAGGCCTTGAAATCAAATTGTTTATTATTTACTAATGAGTATATGGATAATATGGATAAACACTTTTTAGGATATATTAATTTTATTGATGACGACATCCTAAAAGCGAGAGAACAAATAATTAGAAAAATTAGTAATAGTAATTCACCTAAAAAAAATCAAGTAAGTGATATAAATAGAAGATATGGGAGCAAATTATTTGTTTCTGAGTTTAAGAATTTTTTATAGTAGCTCGTTTAAGAGATGTAGGTAGTAATTCTTGATAATGGCAAGATAAAGACTGTTAAATTATTACTTGTTGTGGATTAAATGACATTTAAAATGTATTGCTAAAATTTAAAATTCAAGCAATGCTTTTTTTATGCAAAAATTTAAAATAGTTAAATGATAAAACCTCATACAATGGGTGGGAACTTAAAATAAAATATAGGGATTTTTTAATTTTAATATTGTGCTCCATATTTTATATAAAATAGCAAGAAATTACAAAGATTAAGTGGCTTATAATTATTAGATAATGGTCGTATTATAGGTATGAATTTAATTGGCTGAAAATAAATAATCATCATTTTAATTGATTTAGTGATCTTTTATTTTAAATATTTTCTTATATAAGAAACAATAAAACATAACTTAATTTGTGTTATTGGATTAATTACTGTATACTAATAAAATTAGTTCCAATACATTATTCATGGAAAATACAAGTAAGTTAATGATGGTGTACTTTCAAGAGTAATAACCGAAATAAAGTAATATTCTTCGAATACTAATAATATATTAGTAAATTTAGCGAATATTTTATTTTGGTGATTCGGCAATATTGGAAATAAATTCAATTATTTTTGCAAAAAAAGAACTCCAATAAAAGAGTTCAATAAATCTTAAAATGTTTGCAATAAATTATTGTTGATAAAAATATTTTATTTTATAATTTCATTTATTTTTTCAAGATACTTTTTAGCATCTCAAATTTTTAAAACTTCTTTCTTCAACTTTGGGATATTGTGCTTTGTTTTTTTGTTTCAAGTTGGATATTCTTCTAGTTCTGGTCATATGGGAACTTTTTTTGAATTTTTCCCCATAACTTTTTGCGTTTTTATACAATCAAACATTTTATAAATGCTGCTATCTTGGGAAATGAAATTAAATACTATAGAAGTATCATTAAAAATAATTTTATTTTCAGCATTAAAATAGTCTTTAAGTTTCATATTATCTTTAACATTATTTGCAAATTCGAAATCATTTCCAAATTTATTTAAATTTGGATGGAATAAAAAATAATAATCATCACTATAGTATGAACCAAGATAATTGATAACATCGCGGATATTTTTATGGTGGTGAACATAGTCGATAAAAACAAGTGGTTTATCAATAACTCTATTGCCGTGGTTTTGCAACATTAACGAAGGAACAAAATTAACTCTTTTATCCTGAAAAACTTCCTTCTCCCTTAAACTATTCACTCAAATATAATCTATATTTTTATCGAATTCATGGAAAAATCTCTCAACGCCATGTATGTAATAAACAAGTTTCTTTTTACCGAAAAAATTAATTTTTTTATATATTTCATGAAATATAGAAAAACTTAATTCGATGTGAGAACTGATGAAAACTTGTGAAAAAGGAAAAATAAATAAGTCAAAAATAATTTTCTTTAATTTTGAATTTATCATAAAAGATAAAAACTTTTTATCCTCTGGTTGGATTAGTTTATATAATTTTTCAGCATTTTCAGGTATTTTTTTATAAATTCTATCTGTAAAAATAACAATTTTATTCTTTCGAAATATTATTTTACATATTCAAAAAGGTATAAAGAATAAAAAGTAGTGCAATAGCAATAAGCATTGTCAAATTATTGTTGGTAAATTTTTAAAATTTATTTTCTTTATCATTTCCCCTCCATATTATTAAAATAATTATATCTAATTTAATAGGTGGGTTATAAAATTTGTGGAAAAGTAATTTTTATTATATACAAAATTAAGACATTTCTTTGAATATAAGGATTTGCTTTGATTAATTTATTATGTTCATTTACAATAATGAAATAATAGCTTAAATTTATCTTAATAACGTATATATTTTTTGATTAGTGGCAATTAATATTTCATCATAATACTTTTGGATTGTTCAAAATAAGATCTCGCTACATACTTAATATTAAGATTGTTAAATTATGAGGAAATATGTAAATTTACAAATCCTCTCTTTTAAGTATTTTTAAGTTATAAAATTCATAGATATGTATTTCTAAAAAATAGTCTGACTAAAATGGGGACAGATTTTAAAGTTGTTTTTTATATTAAGTTCACAATGATGTCTTAATTAAGTGAAAAGTTATTAATATTATTATTAACTTTTAAAATAAAAAAGATGCTGTTTATTTTTAAATTCAAAAAAGTTGTGAATTTAACATATATTTGAGCAATCATTTAGAAAGTTTGAAGGAAATATAAAATAACAATAATAAACAAACGTGTTAATTCATTGATGAATTTATTTAGAATGCCCTTACATTTCTTTACCTATCAATAATTTAAAAACATTAGATTATAAATAATTTATAAATTTTCAATGATGCAATCATAAAAATGGAATATCTTAGAAATAAAAAATATTTAAATTGTATTTAGGATAATAATAAATTTATCTTAAATCATTGATCGAATATTTTGTGGAACAGTTTTTTTGTATTTGTATTGCTTTTTAATATTTTTTACAAATAAAATATATTATAATTCCTTTATGATAAAAATTAAACCAAGATTTAAAGAATTAAAAGAACAAAATTTGCCTAATTCAAAAGACATGGCAAAAAAATATAAACACAAGGAAATAATTAAATTAAATTATAATGAAAGCAAATTTGGATTCACTCCAAACCTTAATGGCGCAATAGAAATAAAAAGCCCTAATATCTACCCTGAATTTAGAGACCACCCATTAATTGATAAGTTATCAGAAAATTTTGATCTTTCAAAAGAGCATTTTTATGTTTCAAATGGATCTGACGCAATACTTGAAGCAATACCCACTCTATTTGCATCAGCAAGAAAAGAACATAATGTACTCGTTCCTGAGTTAACATTCGGTCGTATTCAAACAACATGTCTTGTTAATGATGTTGAAACTAAGAAGATTAAATTAGTTGATGGTAAAATTAGCCTTAAGGAAACTTTAAAAGCAATAGATGAAAACACAAGAATTATTTATATTGTTAACCCAAACATGCCAACTGGTACCTATAATAATGAGAATGAAATGATTGAATTTTTAGAAAAAGTGCCAAATAATATATTAGTTGTTGTTGATGGAGCATATTCAGAGTTTGTCGAAGGTATTGATAAATCAATTGAAATCGATAAAAAACTAATTGAAAGATTTGATAACGTATTAATAACACATACATTTTCTAAAATGTATGGGCTTGCTTCATTTAGAATAGGTTATGCAATAGCAAGACCATATATTATTGAAATATTTGACAAGGCATTACAAGCGCTTCCAATTAATAAATATTCATTACAAGCTGCTACAATTGCGCTTAATGATAAACAATTTTATATGAATGTTATTGAACAAGTTTGGGCTGAAAAAGAATTTTTATATAGTGAATACGATAGACTAGGTCTAAAATACCTTAAAACAACTGGTAATTTCATATTTATTGATACAAAAGATAAAGAATTTACTAATAAAGAAATTAGGGAATTCATTCTTACTGATTCTGGTGTAATGATTAGGTGTGTAAGAGATTTTGGTTTAAGAATAACAATTGGTACACATAAAGAAAATTTGATGTTAATTAATTCAATGGAGAAATTTTTAAATGAAAAGTAATTATCAAGTTAAAAATGCAATTATTTTAGCAGCTGGAAGAGGAAGTAGGCTTAAACACTTAACTTCTAATACTCCTAAACCACTGTTGGCCCCAAAGGGCATCCCATTTATTGAAGCGATTATTAATAACTTAAAAGAAAAAGGTATTAATGAGGTTTATGTTGTTGTTGGATATTTGAAAGAGCAATTTAGATATCTTGAGGAAAAATTTGGTGTCAAATTAATTGAAAATAAAATTTGGAATAAAGGTAACAATATAACATCTATTTATGCAGCAAGTCATGTGCTTGACAATACTTTAATAATTAATGGAGACATAATTATGAAAGAAAACGTTATCCAAACACAATATCCTTATTCACTTACATATGCAGAATCAAATGAGGATATTGATGAATGAATAGTGGAAATCGATAAAGATGAACAAGTTCTTAACTTTAATAAAGAAGGATTAGGTAAAAAAGGTCTTTATCAAAGGGAAATTATTTTTATTACGAGAGAAATTGCACAAGAAATTGAAAAACAAAAGGAAAACTTTGATATTGAAGAATATCAAGAATATATGATGCTGACTATTTCCAAACAAAAGGGTATTCCGTTTAAAGTTATGGAGATACCTAAAAATACAATTTTTGATCTTGATACTGTTGAAGAATTTGAAGATTATTCTAAGAGCGCATAAGCGTTTTTTTATTACAATGATTTGCAAGTTGATATATAATTAATGAATATAAAGGAGCGTGATATGATAATAGGAATTTTTATTGCATTAACTTTAATATGACCCCTTTTGATAACTTTATGTGTTGGAAAGAAAAATATTATCCCAACAATACTTATAACTTTCATATTTTTCTTTATTTCTTTTAATTCAATTCATATTTTTATTATTAATTCAACAACCGTAAAAGTTTTAACAACTTTTTGTATAGTTTCCGTTGCATCTTTAATGATTTTATTCGGTATTAAAAAAGGATCGTTTACAAAGCAGAAAATGATGGAAGCTTTATCACATTCTTGAAGTCTTTATTTAATGATTGCTTTAACAGTAATAATTAGAATATTTACAAATCATATAAACTCAGATTCAATAGCATATGCTCGTGATGCTCAATTAATCAAAACGGGTGATTGAAATTTAAGTGGATCTGCATTTTGATATAAAACACCGGTTTTTGGTCAAATGTCATCACTATCTAATTACACAATTGATTTCTTTACTATTTATGGAGAAATGCTACACACTATTTTATTTGCGGTTGGTATAAATATAATATTAAGACAAATTAAAGGAAAAAAAATATGGCAATTAATCGTAATGATTATTTTAACTTCTATTTCATCAGTTTTTGCTCTTTCATATAAAACGTCAGGTGTTAACTGGAGTGCAGTATCTATTACATTAATATTTATTTTTGCTTCCAGAAAAAGAAATTCAATATTGCTTTTGATGATTCCCTTCTCATTTTCAGTATTTTCTTTTTCACCTATGCTAACTTTTCCAGTTGCAGTAATTATTTTTGCTTGGAGAAAAAAATGAGATTTAAAAGAAGTTCTCTACCTAATCATTATTTCTATATTTTCAATAGTATTTACATTTTTAAATATTTTGAATGTTAGATATATTTATTTCCTAGTTATTGATGTTCTTTTTGCATTTGGATTCATTTTTATAGTTTTAATTTATATTAAAGTGCCTGAAAAGGAACTTTATAACCCTTTATACAAATTTAAATTATTGAAAAACCGAGAAATAATTAAAACAAAAAAACATAAGATTATTTCTATTTTAATTGCAGCTTCAATATTATTTATATCTGAATTAGTTATGTTATTGATGATTTTTAACATTATGCCCTTTCCATTGATTGTTGGTGCAAGAGAAAAAGCAATGATGACAACAATACCAATTGCTCTTGCAATAGTTATTGCAGATGCGTTGTTAAATTGGAAAGTGTCAGACCAATTTAAATGGATGCTTTCTTGTGTAGCGATTATGATTATTTATTCAATTGTACAAACTCTTCCATTTGTACCTTCATATATATTAGATAGATTATCATTACCTTTTTCAATGGGTATAGGATTAATTGTATTGATAAGGTGCTATGAAAATGATTTATTTAATTCTGGAAAAATTATTGTTAGAATAGGAGCTGTAACAACAATGATGGCTTTAAATCTTACTACATTATTTATGGGAGTTTTACCTTCAGCTCTTTATTCTCCACCTTCAACTAATATAGAACAAAATTATAAATTTACAACTTCATCTGAAAGAGAAGTTATGAACGATATTATTACTAAAAATCCAAATGCAGTTATTTATTCGGATATTGCAGTTTCATCAATTCCACAAGTGGGTGATAAGCACTCATTCTTCACCAATCAGGATAGAGGGTTATTCTTTGGTGAAATGAAGTATAGAGTCAAAGGTATTGATAATTCTTATTGGGAAGATATTCTAGAATATAGACAAAAAATTCAATGAAATCCTAAATTATGAGATGGTGAAAATTTAACTATTTTAGGTAAAGAAGAAGTTAATAAACATGATTGAATTAAAAAAGCATTGGAATTTAGTTTTCTTGCAGATTCAATAGATCTTTTAAACTTTGATAAAGATTATGCAAAAATTTGAATTGATAAAAACATTAAGGATTCTAAAAATATAAAAAGAATTACTGTATTTGCCTTTAGAAATAAAGAATATCAAAAAATGCTAATGCCAATTTTAAATACTAATCATGTGCAATTTAATTCAAAAGAAGAAAATGGCATGTATATATTAAATATTAAATAATCGATACTTTTGTTAGTATCTTTTTAATTACTAACTTACCCAAAAACTTTAATTAAGATATAATACATTATATGGAAAACGCACAAATGCCCGATACTAAGCATATTAAAATTAATGCAATTATTAACCTTGTTTCAAAGTTAATGACAGCATTGATAGTTTTTGCATTTGCAAAGTCTATAATTACTTTTTATGGTGATGAAGTTAATGGTATTGTTAGATCAACTACAATGATTACTGGTTATTTTACAATTGCGGATGCAGGTGTAGCTGCTATAGTATCTCAAAGGTTGTATAAAGTTATTATGGTAAATAATAAAGACGAAATAATTAGAATTATGAGTGCTTCCAAGAAGATGTTTAAATATATCTCTTTAATATTTATCGGTTTAGCTACCGTTATCTCATTAATTTACCCTTTATTTATTGAAAGAAATCAAGTTATTGATTATCAATTTACAATTGCATTATTGATTATACTTTCAATAAAATTAATACCTAGGTATCTATGAACTATGCATTACGATATTATTTTGACAAATACTCAAAGAGGGTATGTATATAAAGTAGTTACATTTTTTATGGATTTATTTTTCTATGCATTAGCAACCGTTGTCCTTTGAGTCAATAAACCAATATTGCATGATATTGCTCTTAATGGAAAAAACATCACAATACTTTCAAACGGATATGAAAACTATAAGTGATTTATTATACTTGCACTTTCATTACCTGCTTTGTCTGATTTCTTTATAGCGTTTGTTATGCATAGAATTTGTAAGAAAAAATTTCCTTGATTAAAATTTATTTATGTACCTTGAAGTCAAACTAAAGAATTATGAAAAAATGCTAGATATACATTAGCATCACACATTACGTGGCTAATAGTTTTTTCAACAGATGAGATTGTGTTAACTATTTATTCACACAAAGTTGGTGCCACTTATTCAATGTACTTAATTTCATTGCTTTCTTTTTATGGAATGATAGTTTCAACTATAAGATCAACAATGGAAGGGGTATTCTCTTCAATGATGCCTTACCTTGGTCTTAAGACAAAAGGAGAAGAAAATGTAGATGGTAAAACATTTAAGTTATATTATTTAAATGTAATATCTTCTTCGCTTTTCATAACCTTGGCATTAATTGTTGCGACGCCCATATTTGTTCAAGTATTTTTCGCATCTAACAAAGGCAGTGATTACTTTGATATTAAATTGGCATCAATAATATCCCTTAACTGTTTCCTTTATTTAACGATGACTCCATATAAAGTTTTATTTTATATTAAAGGACACTTTAAAAGATTGCTATTACCAAATGTAATTGAAGCAATTATAAACCTTGGTGGATCGTTAATAGTTGTTTGATTTTTTGGTCTTTATGGAATATTAATCGTTACAACTATAGCCATGGTATATTTCTTCATCCATATTTCATTTTCTGCAAGGAGATATATAAATGATGTGAATCCATTGTGGCACACCATCATGATGTTATTTGTTATGTTACTTGCAAGTGTATTTATATCCATAGGATTTATTGTGCCTGGATATATTGGTAAAGTGGATTTAAGTATATTAAAGGCAATGTTGATAATCGGAGCTACTGGAACTATTTCTTTAATTGGAATAGCTATAACTGCATTATTAACTAAGAAAAAAGTTGGAAATAAAAATATTATAAAAAATAATAAATAAAAGGAAGTTTGTTCTGCATAGTTGGGAAAAAGGTTTTTGCACATTAAGATAATGATATGTATAAAATTTTTAAATAAGGGAATTTTAAAAAGATAATTAAAATTGAATTTCCTAAATCAACATTAGTTTTGTTTAAGGTAAAAAAACTTATGAATTCTTAAATTATAAATAACATTTTGGAAAAATATGAGAAGTATGATGTATGCAAATTAAAATGGAAAATATCCATGTTTGAGAAGAATTCTGTGATTTTTAGTAATGGGTAAAATCTTTAAATAATATGAAAAATTTAAGTAAATAATATTTATTCAATTTTAAATAGTATAATTATTTATATACACATTATTTATGTAAATAATCAAAATCGCCATTTGATAAAACAATAACAAGATAAAAGAAAGAGAGGTTTGATATTATATGAAAAAAATTAATCAATTTATAATGATTTTTATTCACTTATTTTTTAAGTTCTTACCATTTGGTAAAAAAACAAATATTATATTCAAGGCCTTCGACGATTCTTCTGAAGGGAAATATGAAAAAGTTATTTTTGATGAAATGTATAAAAGATACTCTAAAAAGTATAAATTTTACTGGATAGGTGAAAAGAAAGGAAATAACTTATGTGCTGATGTTAAGTTCATTAAAGGTGATACTTTAAAGGCTGCTTGAGTTGTTTCAAGGGCTAAGTACTTTATTTCAGGAACATTTTCTAAAAATCCATTTTTATCTAAAAAAACTAAAGTGTTTTATTTAAACCATGGTTATAGTGTAAAGATTATGGGTATTGATTGAGTTAATAGTGGCAAAGGCATTAAAAAGATGGCTAGAAAAATAGCTCATAAAAATCAAGTGAAACAAATTGATATATGTTTTGCTCATGATGAATATGATAAAAAATCATATGAAAGAATTTTTGCTCATAAAGGTGATAAAAAAACTGAGTTTTTAGTTAATGGATTCCCAATTTCAAATAAGTATAGCAAAGGTGAAGATCTTCTATTTTTACCTTCTTGACATGAAAAACAAGAAGTGAAATTTCCAGAAGTTAAAACTAAAAATAAATTTGTTTCATTTCATCCAAGAACTAAAAATAAGGTTGCTCCTGAAGGATGAACTATTGTAAATTTTGAAGAGCGAAAAAAACTTAAATTAAAATATGTGCTCTCAGATAATTCCGCAGCACCTCTTGAGTATATAAAATCTGGAATACAAGCATATTGAATTAAAGGTGACTATGATAGAGATTTTTGTAGAGAATTTAATAAAAAATATCCTGAATTATTAATTGATATTAAGAATTTTGAACCACTATCAGAAGGTAATTATAAAAAAGTTGTTTCAAGCATACTAAAAACTCCTGATAATAAAGAATCTATTCAAATTACTGTAGATGCAATGAATATTCAATAATAACTATCTTATGATAGTTTTTTTAAGTGTATAATAAAAAAAGAAAAGAGGTCTTTATGAAACCAATTCACAAAAAACTTTATAAATACTTTAATCAAATAAACGATTTCTATAAAGAAAGAGGTCTTGAATTATTAGCTTCTGCTGGTACGTTACTTGGAGCAATTCGAGATGGAGGAATTATTGAGTGAGATGATGATATTGATTTAGAAATAAAGGAAGATCAAGAAGAAAGATTTCTAGAAATATCCAAAGAATTAGAAGAAACTTTTGGTTGGATTTGCTATTTTCATAATCCTAATGATGGCTATAAATTTAAGGATAAAAAAGGGAATGAAATACCAATCGATATATTTGTTTTAAGATCAGCAAAAGAAAAAATTAGTTTTTTAAAAAAAATTAAAATCAATCTACTGCTTTTAAAAGTATTGAATAAAGATAGCATAAACTCTTTTAGAAATAAAAAAATAAGACTAATTACAAAAATACTTAAACCAATTGCACATATATTGATATGAGGAAAAAAAGAATACAAAGATATTTTCAAAGAGATGCAAGATAAAGATTCTAAATACTTCGCTGAAACATCTTCATTGCAAATGTTTAAAAGAACTATTATTGAAAAAGAGAAGATGAAAAATTTTAAGGAAGTTAAATTTGGTGATACAAAAATATTTGTTTCTGATGTTGCTGAAGAAAGACTTGAAAAATCTTATGGCAATTGAATGAAACCTGAAGTATGAGAAACACACGACAATAAATAGCACTAGCTATTTTTTTTATGCTCAAATATCACAATATTAATAAGTTTATCATACTGGTTAATGATTAAGATTAGCTGATTTTTAATTTTAAATTGTATAATTATTTTATGAAAAAAATAGTTATATTACATTATTCCCTTGGTGGAACAGGTGGTCTTTCGAAATTATCTACAACAATTGCTAATTATTGAGCTGAACAAGGACATAAAGTTACAAGAATAGGTTTAGACGAACCTTATGTAAAATCACCTTACAAAGTGAGTTCTAAAGTAAAACAAATGCAATTAAGAAAAAACATGGAGGTAAGTACTAATAAATTCACTCTAAAACCCAGTTTTATAAAAGGAATTTTAACTACGTTGTTCCCTATTAATATAAAGATTAAGGAGAGATTAAATAAAGAACTTTCCAAACAAGATGTAATAATTGTTCAAAACCCAATGGTATTAAGGTGATTAAACAAGAAAAACAAACAAAAAACAACTTTATATATGCATCACCAATTTGGTGGCGGGGCACTAATGGGTAAAATGATTAGGTTCCAAGCAAGATATATCAAAAAATATATAGGTAGAGTAGTTTGTCTAGATCCTAAAACAGAAAAAATACTGAATGAAAAATTCAAAAATATTGAATTCAAATTCATACCAAATTTCTTAAATGAAAAGCTCGGAAAAATTAATGATAAAAGAGATAAAATCACTTTTATGGGTAGAGTTGCACATATTAAAAATATTGATTGAATCGTTGAAGCTGCAAAGGAAATTGATGAAAATATTTATATTTATGGAAATATTGCACCAGATTATGAAAATATTTGAAATAAAATGGAGAAACCAAAGAATTTAAAATATATGGGTAGAACAAGTGAATCTATGAAAGTTCTAAGCGAAACAAAGATTGGTCTGCATACAGGTAAAATAGAAGGTTATAGTCTATCTATGGTTGAATCAGCTTGTTCAGGAAATATATTAGTTAGTGCTGACTCTTGAGATTCGTTTGATCCTCAGTTAAAGAATATAATCCATATTGCAAGTACAAAAGAAGAATTTATTCAATCTTTAAAAAAGGCTTTGAAACAAAAAAACCCTTCTGAAAAAGAAATTATGAAGCTTAGAGAATATTTCTCGTTCGAAAAATACATCCAAAATCTTGAGAG
This sequence comes from Mycoplasma marinum, assembly GCF_004335975.1. GTDB lineage: Bacteria > Bacillota_I > Bacilli_A > Mycoplasmatales > Metamycoplasmataceae > Mycoplasma_K > Mycoplasma_K marinum. Next base: position 25,046 of record NZ_PSZO01000006.1, on the reverse strand, counting down.
TTATATTTTTATATAAGCATTAATATTGTTATAATATATTACATGCTTTCACTAATGATTTTCACAATATTAACATTGCCGATGTTAACAATATTTTTATGAGATAAGAAACATATAGTTTCTGTTTTTATTGTGTCCTTATTTGTTTTATTTATTAGTATAAATTCTATTAATGCTTTTGTTATTAATTCTAAGGTAATTCTCTCTATATTTATAGTATCTTTAATATTTATTTGAGGATTCTTGCTTTTTAAAGGTATAAAAAATAAAAAATTTACAAAAGCAAATGCAATCAATTCATTAAAAACTGCTGCTCCTTTGTATTTGATGCTTGGGATAATAATATTTATTAGAATGTGATTTACTAGAATGAATACGGATGCACTTTATTATTCTAATTTATCTCAAAAAATAAAGAATGGGATAGACTTTCAAGTTCCTGTACATTATCAGATTCCATCTATGTATAGTATTGCTTCAATTGTTAAAAGACCAATTAATTTTTACACTGTTGTTTCTGATATTTTGGTATTAACAATGATTTCTGTATTAATTTATAAAATAATGTTTGATATCAAAGATAAACTTGATCTTACTTTTTGGATATTCCTAATTGCCATTTCTATAGTTGTTTCTCTTTCTTTGCCTTATGTAACCTCTTCGCTAAATTGAGTTTCTACATCTTTAGTTGCTCTTTCTATTATAGCTTTTAGAAAAAATGCAATTATGTTGATTTTGGCTCCCATTGGGTTGACTTCATTTTCATTTTCAGCCGCATTATTCTTACCGGTAACATTTATTGTAGTGTTGTTTAATAAAGAATTTACATTAAAAGAAATATTGAGATTATTTATTTTAGCTATTATTTTTGCAATAATTTTCTCTCTTTCGGCATTTAAAATAGATGTTAAAGTATTTATCTTTATAGATTTTTTATCAATTATGATTTTATTAATGTATTTTGTTCCTGAGAAAAAAATCAGTAATCCCATATATAAAATAAATATCGGGAACAAATATAATGTTGATAAAAAATTCAAAATAATTTCATTAATTATCGTTATTTGTTTATTTTCATTATTGCAAATAGGACTTTCATTTACAATTTGAAAATCTAATAGTTGAACATCGATATTTAGATATAGGATGCTATTGATGCCATTATTTGCATTAGCGGTTATAGAATGTCTTTGAAAAAAAAGGATTACAATTTGACTTGCATTTTTCATAGGTTTTTTAATAACTGGAATAACTTATTATGTTGCAATTCATGTAATACCAAATAGAATACCGGCATTTGCATTTGCTAGATTAATGGAACCATTAATTACAATAACTCTTGTATTTTGTATTTTATTCTTATATGAAAAAAATACGCAAAAGTATATTAAATGAAATTATGTTTTTATATGCTTTTCATTTATGCTTGTATCAATTAATAATTATTCACTTTCTAGACCGCAATATTTCTATTCTAAACCTTCTGCAAACATATCAAGAAATTATATGTGGATAACTAATAAAGAATGAGATACTATTTCTAATAATTATAGTAATACAAGAAAAAAAATATATTCCGACTTGCCTATTTTCGCAATGGATAAAAATATTAATTCTTTAATGAATGTGACCGATGATAAGGAATTATTCCATAGTGATTTATTTGTTACTATGCTAGGTAGAAAAGAATATATAGATGATATTAGTAAAGATAAAAATTATGATGGTATTTATAAAATAACCATTGAATATGCAAAAAAAACTGGTGATTGAACAGAAATAGATAAAGCTGGAATCTTTATATTTAGACATAAAGAATATGCGAATGATATTGTTGATCACTATTCAAAATATTCAAATAAAAATATTAAAAAAATTGGTGGTCTCTTTGTAGTTCAATAGTATTTAATTTGGAAATAAAATAAAATAATATATAATATATTAGTATCTTGTTAAAGTAACCACTTATTTTTATAAGTATTCTCATAATAAGTACGTTGGACTTCGGTCCTTTTTTTAACGTTATTTAAAAAAATGTTGACGCTATAATCAACATTTTTATTTGTTCTTTTTCAAAAATTTATTAACGCCATCTATAAACTCTTTTAAGAATTCCCTTCCAACCTTAACATGTCCAGCTTCTTCAATAAATAAAGAGGAAGTTCTATCTTTATACTGACCTTTGTTTCTCTTTTCTAAATATCTTTGACCCATATCAAATGGGACGATAATGTCTTTACCACCATGAATAATCATCAAAGGTTGTTCAACTTTATTAACATCATCAATATAACTTCTTGATCCTCAAAAAGTTTTTGTTATTTGTCTATAAAGTGGGAATGCTTGTGGCATCGTTATTTGGTGGGGAATACCAAATTGTTCTGTCATGGCTCTTAACTCATCCCTTGCTGAGGTATAACCTGATTCCTCAATTAATTTAACATCTGTTTTTGAATTGATAATTGTCTTTTGTCATTTTGTAGCAAAAGAGACTGTTGAAGCCGCACCATTAGATATTCCATAAATAACAAGGTGCTTGGGTTTGTAATCTCTTATAATTGCTTTAAATGCATTATTAAGGTCATCCCCTTCTTTCAATGCATATGTTCTTTCTAAATCACGGTTTGAACCAAATCCTCTCATATCAAATGACAACATTTTATACCCTCTATTAGTATTAGGCTCTTTAATATATTTATAAAACATCTCCATATATCTCATAGCAGTATATCTTGTTCCATTTAAACCATGAGCAAATAATACTAGATTATCATTTTGCTTAATCGGGTCTTTGATTGGAGCTATTTCATATATATCAACATCTCTTTGATCCATTTTAAAATGTGTTTTCGATTTTTTTGGTTCATCATTTCATTCTTTTCTTCAATCGTCATTACGTCCAAATTCTTTATTTAGTGATTGGTTTACTATTCGTGTTGCAAATAGCACATCTTGTTTACTTGACTCAAGTGAAGGTCTTTTTATGTAAATTAATAGTACTGGGACTAATAATGATGTTATTAAGTATCAAGTACATCAAAAAATAGTTGTTATGAATATGAATAACGAAATGAATTTTGGTATACCCTTTCTTCTACTTCAATGGAAGTGACCAAATAACACAAGAGCTATTTGTAAGGGTATTAATATAAAAGTAGTTGTATACCCAATAACTCCTAATAATGGCATACCAAGCGAAGATAATATACAAATCATTGCAAATGCTAAAAACACGAAGGTTGTTACATTCATTTTATAAACATGATTCTTTTTATTTGGAATGGAAACTAACATAGCAGCCCCTATAACTAATGCTGCAATAAACATTATTCCTGAAAGTATAATTATCAACCCACTACCTAAGTATTTAAAACTTGTGGAAATTAATGAAATAGATAATATGACAGCTAGAATTTCAAATAATATTTGAGTACTGTACATAGCTACTATAAATTTATTCATTCTAGATTCTTTTTTATTTGGATTAGGTAATTCATTTGTTAAATTACTAATTATTTTTGTTTTACGTTTTTTTAGTATATTTTTTTTCATATTTGTCTCTTAATTATATTTTAAATAATATTTATCTATATTTACACATAAATATTTGTCTTATATTTTGTATTTTACACATTAAAATTAATAAAATGATTGAATACCATAATTAAATATGTAATATTTTAAAAGCAAATGCTATAATTTAGTGAGCAAATCAATAAGTTAAAGTTTAATTAAAATAGTTGATTTATAACATATAAGACTAATTAAAGAATAAGAAGGGCAAAATGAAATTTAAAAGTAAAAAAATATTTTTACCAATCGGTGCAATGGTTATTGTAACTACAACATCAATAATTGCTACTTCTTGTGGCAAACAAAAAGATTCAAATATTAAAAATGATGTTAGTTCTAGAATGAATCACTCAAACAATATTGGTATTGGTGGCGAAAAAGGTGAGTTAAAAGATATAGATTATTATGAGAAAAAATTAGCTAAGTTAAGTGAAGAAAGATATGAGTGAAATTCTTGATTCCAATCTGGAGCTGGTTATTATAAAGTTTCTGATTTCATTGAAGCAATACAAGTTTTCCTTCAAAGTTTTAAATTACAAAAAGATTTTTTAAATAATGATGATGTTTGAAAAGATAAAACAACAACTGATATGGAAAAATTAACAAGTAATATTCCTGAATTTGCAGGTTGAATAAGAAAAACATATAAGCCATTTGAAAAATCAGATTTAATAGAAAGTTTTTTATGGTTTATGAAAAAAACTTACTATAAAAAAGGTGATAAAGAACTAAAAGATATCGACATTAATGAAATTGAAAAAGCAATCTCTACATATTTCAGTCAAGAAGAACTTATTTTAAATAAAAAACTTCAAGAAGCTATGTTTAAAAAAACTTTTGTTAAAAGAGTTGAAAAGCAAACAGGGCTGCACCAATTTACAAAAAAATAACTTAAATAATGCATGTTATGTGCATTTTTTTATTTATACTTTTAATACTATGTATAAATACGAACGAGAACAAATTTTAAAAGGGAAAAAGTTAATTGCTGGATGTGATGAAGCAGGAAGAGGCCCACTTGCAGGTCCAATAGTTGCTGCATCATGTATTTTGCCTTTAAACTATAAAAATGAATTAATTAATGATTCTAAGAAAATGACAGAAAAAAATAGAGAAATAGCATTTGAACAAATAAAAGCAGATGCAATTGCTTTTAATATACAAGTTTTAGATGCACAACAAGTTGATATACTTAATCCCAAACACGGATCAAGAGTTGCTATGGCTGAAGCTGTTAAAAATCTTAATCCTCAACCGGATTATGTTTTAGTTGATTTTGAAACTATTCCAACCAATATTTCTCAAGAGGGAATTAAAAAGGGTGATACACTTTCAATAACAATTGCAGCTGCGAGTGTTCTAGCTAAGGTTACAAGAGATAGAATTATGGTTGAATATTCAAAAGAATATCCGGAATATGGCTTTGAATCACATAAAGGTTATGGAACTAAAAAACATATGGAAGCTCTTAAAAATTTTGGTGTAACTCCTATTCACAGAAAGAGTTATAAACCAATAAAAGAATTATTAAATAAATAATAATTTAAATATTTTCGTTATAATTTATATATGAATATTAAAAGACACTTTTACAATGGGAGAGAATACTCTCTAGATATGGAAAACAAAGTAATTAGATTACTACCGAGTTTTCACGATAAATTGAAAAATAAGGAATTATGAGGAAGATTTGGTTTTAAAAAAATGGGTGGTTCATCAATAGGGGATGTTCTTGAAACAGATCAATTTAAATCGCCATTTAAGGCATTTGCAAGAATGTCATGAATTGATATGCCAATTCTTGATAAGAAGTATATAAATGCCGGGATTGCAATAGAGCCAAAAGTTCTTGATTTAATTGCATCTCAACCAGGGGTAGAATCAGTTCGAGGATTTGATGCAAAAAAATACAATTATGATTATTTTGCAGGTAAAGATGACATCATTGGTGGATTACCTGATGGTTTAGCTCAACCAGGGAATATTGTTATTGAGGTTAAAACCGCAGGTGCTAAAAAATTAGATCAATGAAAACGTTTTGGAGTACCTGAGGGTTATCTTAAGCAAGCTCAACTATATACTTATCTAATGGGATTTAAGACTTATGCTATTGTTGGAACATTTTTAGAAGAAGAAGATTATCATTTACCTTCTTTATATCCAATTAAAAAACGTAGAACAAAAACTTGGCCCTTTACAATTAATACAAAACAAGTTGAAGACGATATTGCTTTTGTAAAAAAATGATATACAAAACATGTTGAACTTGGTGTTTCGCCACAATTCAATGAAAAAAGAGATGCAGATTTAATTGATTACCTATTATGTAAAGATGAGGAAGAATGAAGAATATTACAGGAAAAATGATTGGCCAAAGGTAAAATAAACCTTGAGACACTTTAAAATCCTAATAAATTTATAAAATAATCTTAAGGGATTATTTTTTTAAGTTTAACTAACTTTTAAGAATGCAAAACATTAATAAAGTGCTATATTTTAATATTTATCCTTGGTTGGATCCCTTTATTTTAAAGAAAGAATATAGGTTTGTAATTTTTTATGGGCTTACATTTTTTAAAATTAGATTTTTATAACTTACTAATTTGCTAAAATGGAATAGTTTTATATTAAAATATTCATAATGAAATTTTTAACTTTGGAAAATTGAAGTGAACAAAATCTTATTGAATTCTTCAAAAGAATTGATGAGAATGATTTTTGCTCTCTCAAAGGAAAAAGTTACGCACTTCTATTTTTTGAGAATTCAACTAGAACCCACTACTCCTTCATAAAAGCAATTCAAGATTTGGGGGGTAATGTATTAGATTTTAACTCTCGCACTTCTTCAATAAAAAAAGGAGAATCTTTTTATGATACTGTTAAAACATTCGAATCTTTTAAAGTTAATGGAATAATTATTAGAGATTCACAAGAAAAATATTGAGAGAAATTGCAAGGTATAAAAGTGCCAATAATAAACGCAGGTGATGGAAGTGGTTCTCACCCTTCACAAGCATTGCTTGATATGTATACAATTTACAAAAATAAGAAAACTTTAAGAAATTTAAATATTCTAATTTTGGGTGACGTTAAACATTCCAGGGTTGCAATGACTAATATTGCTGCATTAAGAAAAGTTGGTTCAAGAGTTGATATTTCTGGTCCAACTCAATTTAAAATTAATGATTCTAATTGAATTGATGAATTTGATTCTAGAATAGGCGAATATGACGTTGTTATGCTCTTGAGAGTGCAGCACGAAAGGCTTTCAGATGGGAAATATAGTGTTGACAATTATAACGAACACTTTGGATTAAATTTGTCAAGACTTAAACAAATGAAAAAAAATGCTTTAATAATGCATCCTGGTCCTTTTAATAGAGGGGTTGAATTAACGGATGAAGTTGTAGAAGATTCAAGATGTAAAATTTGGGAGCAAGTTTCAAATGGGGTTGAAGTTAGAAAAATGATATTAACAATGACTATGGAGGATGAATAATGACAAGAAAAACACTAATGAAAAAGATTGAAAACTCTGGTATTGAATTTATCCAAATGCAATTTATCAATATACTTGGTGAGTTACATAGTGTTGAGATACCTGTTAATAATATTGAAGATATACTCGACTCAAAAATAATGATTGACGGTTCTTCTATTAAAGGTTATACAACAATAAAAGATTCTGATTTATTTTTGAAACCTGATTTAGAAACATTTTTAATTTTACATTTCTTTGACACTCCGTATAAAGTTGCAAGATTTATATGTGATATCTTGAAGAAGGATGGAACAATTTTAGAAGGCGCTCCAAGACAAATACTTAGAAAAGTTGAAAGTAAATATCAAAAACAAGGATTACAATTATTTGCAGGTCTTGAAGCCGAATTCTTTTTATTAAAAAGGAATGATAATGGGGAAATAGTTTCCTCTGATAATGCCAAGTATTTTGGAGTAACTCCTTTTGATACAACAGCTGATTTAAAAAGAGAAATATCTATGCAACTAATAAAGCATGATTTTAATATTGAAGCTTTTCATAAAGAAGTGGCACCAGGGCAACATGAGATTAATTATAAATATGATACAGTATTAAAAACGGCTGATAGAATGATTACATTTAAATGAATTGTAAAAACAGTTTCAAAAAGACATGGTTATATAGCAACATTTATGCCTAAACCTTTTAAAGGTGTAAATGGTTCAGGATTGCATACTAATATTTCTGTATTTAAAAATGAAAAAAACTTATTTTGCAATGATAAAAATGAATTATCAACTTACATGATGCACTTTATTTCAGGAATTAGTCAAAGGATTAGAGAAATATCATTATTAACAAACCCGAGTGTAAATTCATATAAACGTCTAGTTCCAGGTTTTGAGGCTCCAAATTGTATAGCATGATCTGATTCAAATAGATCTACAATGATTAGAGTTCCAGCTTCAAGAGGAATGGGAACAAGGGTTGAGGTAAGGTGTGTAGATGCAATATCTAATCCATATATTATGTTGGCCGCTATATTTTCAGCTGGTATGGAGGGTATTAAAAATAAAGCAAAACCTATGGAACCTGTCTATGAGAACTTATTCAAATTATCAACACAAGAATTAAAGGCGAAAGGTATAGAGATGCTACCTGCAAACTTAGGTGAATCAATCGAATTGTTTAAGGAATCAACTTTTGTTGAAAAATTATTAGGTAAAGAGCAGAAAATAAAATATCAAGAATTTAAATATACTGAGTGATATGAGTACACACAAGTTGTACACAATTGAGAAATTGAGAAATATATAAAATATTAATATAAGGTAAAACGTTCAAGTTTGCCTTTTTTATTTATAATTTTCTTATGAAAATAATATTAGGACCAGCAAAGACTTTTAATTTAGAAAATCCAATTAACGAATCAGTTCCAAGACCCAAATACATCTTGACTGCAAAAGAGATTTTCCCTAAATTTAAAGCTCTTTCTTTAAAAGAACATAAAGAACTTTACAAACTATCAGATAAAAAAACACAAGAAGTTTATGACATGCACCAAACTCACGGGCAAAAATTGTATTATGCAATTGAAATGTATGCCGGGCAAGTATTCAAACAACTTAAATTAGAAGAGTATGACAAAGAATGACTAAATGAACATGTAGTCATAATAGATGCTCTATACGGGATAATTAAACCATTTGATTTAGTTGCTCCATATAGAATATATTTTGATCTTAAGCAAGATATAGTTGACTTAAAAGAAAAATGAGCCGACAAAATAAATGATTATTTTAAAAATGAAGATGAAATTATAAATCTTGCTTCAAAAGAGTACTCTCAATTTATCAAAAGAGATATGACAACATTTGAATTTCCTGGATCAACAATGGCACTTAAAAAAGCAAGGGGTCAAAAATTGCACGAATTGATTAAGAAAAAGTAAAGTAATAAAAATAAAATTTACACTCTCCATATATAAAAGGAGTGTGATTTTTTTATCTTTTAAACCAATAAATAAAATAGCCATTTTCTTATGTTAGTAAAAGTTAACATGCAAAGTCACGTATTATTCATTAAAAATGTGTAAAATATTAATAATGCAAAAACAAATACTAATTAAAAATGAAAATGTCTTCGAGGAAACTTGCTCTTCTCAATTTTCATTTTTAATTACATATGCCGTTTATAAGAGTTAATTCTCTTATATTTTTTTGCAAATTTTAAGGGGGCGTTATGAGATATGTAAACGGTAAAGTTTATTATATGGGGGAATTGGTTAAAAAAGATTTTGCTATAGTTAAAAATAGAGTTACATTTAAAAATATTGATAGGTGTGAAGAAGAAATTGATTTAACTGGCATCATTGTTTCGCCGGGATTTGTTGATGTTCATATTCATACTAGGGTTCCAGGATTTGAATATAAAGAGGACATAAAGCATGTAACACAAGCACTCATTTATGGTGGATTTACACATGCAGTTGCTCAGTCTAATACTAACCCAAGACCTAATACTGTTGGAACATTCAAAAAAGTCCAAAAATTAATAGATGAATCAGAAGTTAATATTATTCAAGCTGCGAGAATTACAAAAGAAGAAAAAGTTGTAAACATTAAAAAGATTTCAAAATATACAAGATTATTTACTGATGATGGAGAACCTGTAGTTGATGATATAGAAATGCAAAAGGCAATAAAAAGTGCTAAGGAAACTGATTCAACATTAATACTCCATGAGCAAGATAGTAATATTAAAGGCCAAATGTACCATTGTTCTCTTTCTAAAGAAAATAAAATAGCAGCATTTAATGAAGATTATGAATCCAATATTGTAAGAAGAGATATTAAACTTAATGAAAATATTAATGCTAAATTACATTTTCAACACTTATCTACAAAACAATCAATTGAATTAATAAAAAAAGCAAGGAAAAATGGAATGAATATAACTGCCGAGGTTACGCCACATCACTTATTCTTTGATAACGAAATGATTATTAATGATGGTAAGTTCAAAATGAACCCTCCCTTAGCAAATCCAAAAGGAAGGTTAGAACTAATAAAAGCATTGAAAAATAAACATATAACAATTATTGCAACTGATCATGCTCCACACGCAAAGGAAGAAAAACAAGGTGGTTTTGAAGATTCCGTAAATGGAATAATAGGTTTAGAAACTTCTTTTGGTGTAGTTAATACAATAGCAAAGCAATATAAAATACCGCTTAAAACAATAATTGAGTCAATGTCTTTAAATCCAGGACAATTAATTGGAATAGACACAAGTATTAAAGAAGGTAAAATAGCTAATTTAACTTTTCTAGATGTTAATGAAAAATGAGAATTTAAAGAAAAAGATATAAAATCAAAATCTTCTAATACTCCATTTATTGGTATAGAACTTATTGGTAGGGTAAAAGGGATTGTGCTGAATGGTAAATACAAGAATTTTAAAGGAGAAAAATAATGAATGATATTAAAATAGTTTTAGCTAATGGTGTAGAAATTCCATGTAAGTCTTTTGGTTATAGAAAGGATGTTTATGCTCCATTTATATTCAACACTTCAATTGTTGGTTATCAAGAAGCACTAACAGATCCTTCATATAAAAAAGAGATATTAGTTATGTCATTTCCAATTCAAGGTATATATGGAATTAATGATTTAGATTCTGAGTCAAGTAAAGTCCATTTATCTGCATTTGTGGTTAATAATTTGGAAGATAATTTTTCTAATAATTATGCAACTAAATCATTAAGAGATTTTTTTGGTGGAAAATAAAGTTCAAGGTGTATCTGGTGTTGATACAAGATTCTTAGTTAAACAAATAAGAGAAAAAGGATCAATGTATGGTGCAATTGTGAACATAAACGAACCAAAAGAAGAGGTATTGAAAAAGATTCAAAATCTTAAATTAGAAGAACATGTAAAAGAAGTTTCCCCAAAAGAAAAAGAAATTTTAAACCCTAAAGGCAAAAAACATATTGTTTTCTATGATTTTGGAGCCAAAGGTAATATTTTAAATATGCTTATTAAAAGAAATTTTAAAGTGACTGTTGTTCCACATGACACAACTTCAAAACAAGTTATGAATTTAAAACCTGATTTTGTATTTTTGTCAAATGGTCCTGGTGACCCTGCTGAACTAACTGGAATAGTTGATGAAATTAAAGAATTGATAAAAAATAAAGTTAAAATAGCTGGAATTTGCTTAGGACATCAATTAATCTCTCTCGCTTTAGGGGGTAGAACAACAAGGTTAAAATTTGGTCACCATTCTTCAAATCATCCTGTTAAAAATATAGAAAATGGGAAAGTTTATATCACGACTCAAAATCACAATTACACAGTTTTAGAGGGTTCATTACCTCAAGGGGTAAATACTTTCTTGAAATCATTGAATGATAAATCTGTTGAAGGTTTGAAATCAGAAGAATTTGGTGTTATTTCAACTCAATTCCATCCTGAAGCTGCGCCTGGACCAAGTGATGCATATAAATTCTTTGATATGTTTATTGAATTTGTAGAAGGGGGTAAAAATGCCTAATAGAAAAGATATTAAAAAGATTTTAGTTCTTGGTTCTGGGCCAATTGTAATTGGTTCAGCAGCTGAATTTGATTATTCTGGTACACAAGCATGTTTAACTTTAAAAGAACTTGGTTACGAAGTTATTCTTGTTAATCCAAATCCAGCAACAATTATGACAGATGAACAAATAGCGGATAAAGTATATATGGAACCATTAACTGTTGATTTTGTTAAATGGATAGCTTCTATTGAAAAACCAGATGCAATCATACCAAACTTAGGAGGTCAAGTGGCTCTTAATCTTTGTGTTGAATTACATGAAAAGGGTATTTTAGATAGATATAATATTGAAATTTTAAGTCCTCCAATTGAATCAATTATTGGTGCAGAAGATAGGGATACATTTAAAAAAGTTATGAAAGAACTTGGTGCTCCAATGGCTCCTTCAATTATTACCAATAATATTGAAGATGGTATTGAATTTGCGAAAGTAATACAATTCCCAGTAATTATTAGACCTTCTTATACTATGGGTGGTTCAGGTGGAGGAATTGCTAAAAATGAATTGGAATTAAGAAATATTTTAAGTAGAGGTTTAAGGTTATCACCAATTGGCGAATGTATGGTTGAAAAATCTATTGCAGGTTTTAAGGAAGTTGAATATGAGGTTATGCGTGATTCAAATGACACTGCTATAGTTGTGTGTAATATGGAAAATATTGATCCAGTAGGTATTCATACTGGTGACTCTATGGTCGTTGCACCTTCATTAACACTTACAAATAAGCAATATCAAATGCTTAGAGATGTGTCTCTTGAAATTATTAGAAGATTTAAAATCGAAGGTGGATGTAATGTTCAAATTGCTTTGGATGAACATTCTGATCAATTCTATATTATTGAAATTAATCCACGTGTTTCAAGATCATCTGCACTTGCTTCAAAAGCGACTGGTTATCCAATTGCTAGAATATCAGCAATGATTGCAGTAGGTATGACTTTAGATGAAATAATAAATCCAATTACTAAAAATACCTTCGCATCATTTGAACCATCTATTGATTATGTTGTAACAAAACTTGCAAGGTTCCCATTTGATAAATTCAGATCAAATAAAGCTGATATTTCAACTTATATGCAAGCCACAGGTGAAACAATGGCGATTGGTCAATCTTTTGAAGAGTCATTTTTAAAATCATTAAGATCATTAGACGCTGAATTTAAATTTACTTGAGATGATAAAACAAATTATAAAAAAGAAGAATTGTTAGAAGAAATGAATAACCCAACTGCATATAGAATATGACAAATATTTAATGCATTTAGAGTTGGCGCAACTATAGAAGAAATATATCAATCAACAAAAATCAATAAATTCTTCTTAAACAAATTTGAAAATATTATAAAACTTGAAAAAGAACTTAGTGAGAATAAGGGTAGTAAAAAAGCTATTTTAAAGGCCAAGAAATATGGTTATTCAGATTTTGCAATTGGTAAATTATGAGGTATGCATGAAATGGAAATTTATAAGTTTCGTGAAGAAGCAAAAGTAAAACCAGTATTTAAAATGATTGATACATGTGGTGGTGAATTTGAAGCGAAAACAAATTATCTTTATTCAACATACAATGGTTTTGATAATGAATCAAAGGTTTCAAATAAAAAGAAAGTAATAATTATAGGTTCTGGTCCAATAAGGATAGGGCAAGGTGTTGAATTCGATTATTCAACAGTTCATTCTATATGATCATTTAAAAAACTGGGATATGAAACAATAGTCATTAATAATAATCCTGAAACAGTTTCAACAGATTTTTCAATTGCTGATAAATTATATTTTGAACCAATTAATTTTGAAGAAGTTAAAGAAATAATTGACTTTGAAAAACCTGATGGAGTTGTTCTTCAATTTGGAGGGCAAACAGCAATTAATGTTGCTGAATATCTTGAAAAAGCAGGCGTAAAAATACTTGGAACACCAGTTAAATCTATGGATATTTCAGAAGATAGAAAAAAATTCGAAGCATTGCTTTCCAAAGAAAAAATAAGACAACCTAATTCAAAAGCAACTATGAAACTTGAAGATTTACCAAAGCTAGCTCTAGAAGTTGGTTATCCAGTATTGATTAGACCATCATACGTTATTGGTGGAAAAGGTATGCAAGTTGTTTATAACGAAAAAGAACTTAAACAATATTTAAAGTTAAATGCACTTGATTATAAAGATAATATGATTCTTATTGATAAATATTTAGCCGGTAAAGAAATAGAGGTTGATTGCGTTTCTGATGGCGAAGAAATATTGATACCAGGAATTATGGAACACATTGAAAAGAGTGGTATTCACTCAGGAGATTCAACTACGGTTTATCCAACTATTTCCCTTAAGGAAGAGTTGAAAGTGGAAATAGTAGAAACTACCAGAAAACTTGCAAGAGCTCTTAAGGTAAAAGGTTTGATGAATATTCAATATATTGTATATGAAGATAAGCTATATGTATTGGAAGTTAATTTGCGTTCTTCAAGAACTATTCCATTTATTTCTAAATCAACAAAACAAAATGTTGTGGATATGGCAGTTCAAATATTGGATGGTAAAAAGATAAAAGAAATATCAAAACAAGTTGGTGAATATAAATCAAATAACGAGAAGTATTATGTAAAATCGCCTGTATTTTCTTTCCATAAACTATACAAAGTTACTGATATAGTTCTTGGTCCAGAAATGAAATCAACAGGAGAATCAATTGGTATTGACTACAATTTAGATAAAGCACTTTATAAATCATTGTTAGGTGCAAACTTTGATCCATTAAAACACTCGAAAGTTATCTTGAGTGTTTCTGACGAAGAAAAAAGTCAAGCACTTAAAATTGCTAAGAATTTAAGAAGAGTAAAAATTAAAATTTATGCAACACCAGGGACACATAAATTTTTAAAAGAAAATGGTATTGAATGCCATGTTGTTGAAAAATTAGATGGTGAAAATAATATTATTGAGTTAATTAAAAGAGAGCAAATATCATATATTGTAAATATACCTACTTCAGGTAATGCTTCAATAAATGATGCTCGTAGTATTAGGACAATAGCATTAAAAGCAGGTGTTCCTGTTATAACATCGATGAGATTAGGAAGGGCTATTGCAAGAATGACTGAATTTATGAGATTTCTTGTAAATGAAGCATATTAAATTTAAATAAAAGGAGATAAATATGAATACAAAAATTAAAATGCCGGGAATTATATTTGAAAAGCCAGTTTACAATGGTTCAGGATCATTTGAGTATGGAGAATACCAATGAACAGCCTTTGCAAAAGCAAAAGATTTTAGTGGACTACCTGTTGTGACATTAAAAACATCAACAATTAAATCAAAAATTACACCAGAAAAAAGATCAAACTTAATGCACTCAAAAGGATCGCAAATTATGAATTCAATTGGATTGCAAAACCCACCAATAGAAGGTGTTGTTAAGAAGATTGCTGAGTTTAATGAGATGATTGAGCAACCATTAATTGCTTCTGCATCTGGAGATACTATTGATGAATTTGCTGAAAATGTAAGAATTCTTTCAGAACAAGATGTTGTTGCTGTAGAAATTAACTTATCATGCCCAAATGTTGATAAAGGTGGAATAACATTTGGAACAGATGTAGAAGTTGTAGAAGAAGTAGTTAGAAGATGTAAGGAAGTTTCTAAAAAACCTATTTATGTAAAATTAACACCTAATGTTACAAATATTGCAGAAATTGCAATTGCTGCTGAAAAAGGTGGGGCAGATGCAATTATTGCTATTAATACATTATTGGGATTCATGGTTAATCCAGAAACAGGTAAACCCGTTGTTGCTCGTGGATATGGTGGATATTCAGGTCCTGGAATATTCCCAGTTGCTGCAAGAGCTGTACACCAAATATATAAAGTTGTTAACATTCCAATTGTGGGTGTTGGTGGTATTACAACAGGACAAGATGTTATTGACATGCTTTCTGCTGGTGCTTCAGTTTGTCAAGTAGTGACAGCTTCTCATAATGAACTTGGATTCTTTACGAGAATAAATAAAGAAGTTGAAGAACTATTAGAAAAATTAGGTGTAAAAGATATTAATGATATTATTGGTAGATCACATAAATTTAAGCCTACACAAGTATTACCACAAGGGCAAAACTCACATTAATATGAAATATAATTCAAGGATTATTATTGCATGTGATTTTGATTCAAAAGAGCAATTATTTAAATTATTAAATAACTTAAAGGATAAAAAATTATTTTTAAAATTGGGTATGCAATTGTTGTATAAAGAAGGTTTTGGATTTATTGAAGAACTTAAAAAAATGGGACATAATATATTTATTGATTTAAAAGTACATGATATACCCAATACTGCAAAGAATGCAGTTAAATCAATTATGAAATATAGTCCTGATTTCATTACTATTCATGCATTAAATGGATTGGAAGCTATGCAAGCAATGCAAACACAAGTTGAGGGGACAGCATCAAAGCTGTTAGCTGTAACAATTTTAACGTCAATGTCACAACAAGATATTGAGTTAATCAATATTAAGGTACCTGTTAAAGATGAAGTTAATACCTTACTTGAACTTGCAAATAAAGCTGGTATTTGGGGTGCTGTTTCAAGTGCTCAAGAGTCTCATTTAGTAAAGAAAAACAACCTTTACTCAATTACACCTGGAATAAGATTGGAAACAGATGACAACCAAGATCAAAAAAGAATTCTTACACCATATAAAGCAATTAAAAATGGATCCGATTTTATTGTTGTGGGTAGAACTATAACACAATCAAAAAATCAAATTAAAGTTTATGAAGAAA
Organism: Mycoplasma marinum; assembly: GCF_004335975.1. GTDB lineage: Bacteria > Bacillota_I > Bacilli_A > Mycoplasmatales > Metamycoplasmataceae > Mycoplasma_K > Mycoplasma_K marinum. The sequence goes on along the minus strand of NZ_PSZO01000006.1, from coordinate 8,613 downwards.
TAGAAAAACAAATCAAACAAGCGGAGGAAGAAAATGAATAAAATAGCAAAGCATCTTTTGGACATTAAAGCAGTTCAACTAAATACAAAGGAAAAATTTACATGAGCAAGTGGTATTCAATCACCGATATATACCGATAATAGATTAATTATGTCTTACCCTAAAATTAGAAACGAAATAGAAGAGGCGTTTGCACAAATGATTAAATCTGAATTTCCCGAAGTAACCCTACTAATGGGCACAGCAACAGCCGGGATACCACACGCTGCCTATCTTTCAACAATAATGGATTTACCAATGGGTTATGTTCGTGGGAGTGCTAAAAATCATGGAAAGCAAAACCAAATTGAAGGATTTGTTTCTGAAAATGAAAAAATTGTTGTTATAGAAGATTTATTTTCAACAGGTGGTTCTTCATTGGAGGCAATTAATGTTTTAAAGGATAAGGGTTATAACGTTTTAGGAGTTGTGTCTATATTTTCTTATGGTCTTGAGAAACTTAAAAAGAATTTTAAGGGTATAAAATACCACTCTCTTGTAACTCTAAAAGAATTATTGGAAGTATCAAAAGAAGTTTCATATTTAAAGGAAGAAGAAATAGAAGAAGTTAAGATTTTCATTAGTAACTTATAGTTACTTTTTTTGCTATAATTTCAAAATAAAAAGGGGCATATAATGAAAAATAAACATATTGTTATCACGGGGGCATCTAGTGGATTTGGTGCAGAAATGGCGAAGCTTTTCGCAAAAGATGGTCATAATTTAACTTTAATTGCAAGGAGAGTAGAATTAATTAAAGATTTAGATCTTTCTAATGTATTAATAAAGAAAGTTGATGTAACTAATTTTGATGAATTCAACGAATCGATTAAGGAAGCGGAGGAAATGTTTGGTCCAGTTGATCTTTTAGTAAATAACGCAGGTGTTATGCAATTAGGTCAAATGGGAGAACAAAGTAGAAATGAATATAATACAATGATTGATGTAAATATCAAAGGTGTTATCAATGGAATTGAAACAGTTGTAAATAAAATGAAGAAAAGAAGAGAAGGAACTATTATTAACGTTTCCTCAATCGCTGGTAATAAAGCTTTTGCAAATCATGCTGTGTATTGTGGGACAAAGTTTGCTGTTAAGGGTATTACAGAAACTCTTAGGCAAGAATTGGCACCATTCAATGTTAGAGTAACAAATATCTCTCCAGGCGCATTCGCAACTGAACTATTAGGTCATACAACAAATGAGGGTATAGTTGATGGTTATGAAGATTGAAAAAATTCAATGGGAAAGATGGCAAAACCAATAGAGGTTGCAAAAATTATTAAATATGTTTTTGATGCTCCCCAAGAATTAAATATAAGAGAAATATCACTTCATACAACTAAACAAGTGGATTAATTGTGCTTCTGAAGCGCTTTTTTTTATTGAGTTTTAAGGAATGTCTGATTATAAAAATAAGATTGTCAAAATAGTCCAAAAGAAAATTTATATATTTGAGTGTATCCTTTTTAGGATTGGCTTGAAAATGGTCTTATATTTAGATAAAAATATTAAAACATTCTCCTTATTTTTTTATAACATTCAAATTAAAAGCCAACAATTGGACTTATTTCACTATTTTTATAACTTTTTTTGTATTTTGTTTTTTCAATATCATTAAAATACTTTGCTTGGTAAACTATTTTATAGTATACTAATTAATGAAATTGTTTTTTAAATTAAGAGAGCAATTTATCAAAGGTTAAAGGAGTTTTAAATGACAAAAACAACAAAAAAAATAATATTGGGATCAGTAACTATGTTTACAGCTATTGCTGCTCCAATAGCGACAGTTATATCATGTGGTGATAAAAAGAGTGATATAAGAAAAAAAGGTAGTTCTTCATTTCTAAATACAGAGGCAAGAGCTAAGTATGCAAAAGATATTGCAATAATTAAAAACGCTGATAATGATTCGAATCCTATAATAGATAATGACAAAGTGAATATTGTTTCGTTAGGTGATTCAGTTGCTGCTGGATATACACAATTAGATGGTAAAGATCACAGAGGATTTATGAATTCAAAAAAGGAAATTTCAGGTATTTCGTATGGTTCATATTTAGCAAGAGCTTTTAAGAAGCATAATAAACTTGCTGATTTCAACAATTTTGCAATAGGTGGTTCGACAACAACAACATTAAGAAATCAAGTTGATCCTTCGTATAAATTAGATTCTTCTTCTGAAGGGCTTAGAGATGTTATTATTAGCAAACTTGTTAATCCTATTCCTGGTGAGGCAAAAAGATTCTCTACAATACAAGAGAAGCTCAAAGAAGCAAATTTAATAACAATCTCTATTGGGGCTAACGATATTTTGGGACATATTAAATTAGGTGGTTTAACAATTTCTCAAATACTAACACAAGGAATTGGAAATCTAAAAATGACAGGTGGTCTTAGTTCATTAATCACTTATGATAAAGAAAAAATAAAAACATCTATTCAAAAAGCAAATCAAAACTTAATGGCAACAATTGCCAAGATTAAGGAAATAAACCCAACAGCAAAAATTTCTATAATTGGTTATCCAATGCCAATTACACAACTTGCATCAATATTAAAATTAGTTACCGATGATGAAGGGAAACCTGTGGTTGAAAAAATATTGGGTGCAGTAGATGGAATTGGAAGAGATATCGCTAGAAGATTTAAAACTATTGATTTTATAGATGGTTATATACAAAATGCTTGAGATAAAAATGCTCTTGAACTAGCACCTGAATTGGTTGATATTCACCCAGGTGCTAGAGGATATAGGAAAATTGCTTCAACTATATTAGCTAATTGAGCACAAGATAAAACTATTCTTTCTAAAACTGGTAATGAACCATTTGAAAAATCTTTTACAAAAAATAGATTAAAAGAAACTTACACACCAGAAATTAATGATTTAAGTAATTTAAGTTCAACACTTTCACCAGAAGCAACTAAAATAGAATCTTTAGCTAAGCCTTATAAATTAGTGCACTTTGCCGCTGCTATTGTGCCTAAAATTATTAGTGTGATTTCAGACACAAATGCTGATAAAACAACTTCTACAACAAAACCAGCAGTAAGTGTTTACAAATCATCTAAATCTAAAAGTTCACTTGATATTAAAGAAGTCTTTAGTAAAATCACTCCATTCATTAACTCATTATTTAGATCTGCGGATATTGGTTTATTATCTAATGATAAAAAAATAGTTGATGGTACTAGACAAGATCTTGAATTTATATTTGCTTTATTAGCTAAAAAAACAAAAGACATGCCTCTTGTTGGACCAATGTTACGAGTAATTATTGAAAATTCAATTAAAATTAATTCACCTGAAAAATCAAGTGCAGAAATAATGAAAGATCCAGTTTTAAATGTTTTTTATGATGGTTTTACAACGAAGGCAAGTAATCATAAAAAAATCACACATGTCAATGATGATAAATTTATTAAAAGAGGACCTGCGGACGACTATACAAAATAATATTTAAATACCTTATTGTAGGTATTTTTTTATATTATATTAAATACTTTGAAAAGAAAACTTTTATATTGTATACTTTTAAAAGTCAACTTATATAAGGGAAATTTTTAAAAGAGGTATAAATGAAGAAAAATAAAAAAATTATTATGGGTACATTTACTGGTGCAGCTGTAATTGCTATGCCTATTATAACTGTTGTTTCATGTGGTCATAAAAAAGATGAAACTATAATCAGAAAACCAAAATATTCCAATAATCAAAAAGTGGATTTGGCATCATTGATTCGTGAAAAAAATCAAAAGTTTATTTATGAAAATGATGATGATTCAAATCCTATTCTAGATTATAAAAAAATTAAAATTGTTTCACTTGGGGATTCTGTTTCTGCAGGATATTCACAATTAGATGAAAAGGATCATAGGGGATACTCGAATAATGGCAAAATAAGTGGAATATCTTATGGTTCATATATCGCAAGAGCATTGAATAAAAATAATAAGTTATCAGAATTTAATAATTTTGGTATTGGTGGTGCAACTACTGATACCCTAAGAAGCCAGTTAGATCCAAAATATAAACTAAATGGCAATTCTGAAACAAGGAGTAATTTGATAAATGCTAAATTAGTATTTCCTGAAAAAGGTGAGAAAGAACGTTTTACAAAAATTCAAGAAAAACTAAGAGAAGCTGATTTTGTAACTATTTCAATTGGTGCTAATGACATCTTATATAGTCTTAAAATAGGTGGATTAACAATCAATGAAATTCTTGCGAAAGGTACAGATAAAATCAATATGTCAGGTGGTATAAATTCACTTATAACTTATGATAAAAAGGAATTTAATGCTGCCGTTAAAAAAGCGCAAAATAACTTAATGGCAATAATTTCTAGGATTAAATCATTTAATTCAAAAGTTAAAATAGTAATAGTTGGGTATCCAATGCCAATTACACAATTATCTTCTATTATAAAAATAGTTAGAGATTCAGATGGATGTTCACTTGCTGAAAAATTATTAAAAACACTTGACGGAATTGGTGGTAGAATTGCAAATCAATTTAATACTGTTGATTTTATTGATGGCTATATAGAAAATACCTGGGATAAAAACTCGATAACACTTGCACCTGAATTATTAGATATCCATCCAGGAGCAAGAGGATATAAAATGATTGCAGCAACTATACTATCAAGGTTGACTGGAATAACTAACACCAAAATAGATGAAAGAAATGCATTTTTACCTACTGATTCAAAAGTTCGTTTGAAAGGTTTTTATGGAGATTCTATAAAAGAATACACTGATATTAATTTTCCATTAACTAAAGAAGAAGAAAAAGTAGATGGGCTTGCAAAACCATATAAGCTTTTCCGTTTTGCAACAAACCTTATAGCTAAAATAGTTAGGACTAACAATGCATCTAATTCTCTAACAACTGATTTAATAAAAAATTATGGAAATACTTCAATGGCAGATAATGCAAAATATCTATTCCCATTTATTAAACAACTTTTTAAATCCGCTGAACTAGGATTGAATTCAAATGAAGAAATTGTTAAAAAGGGTGTTGAACAAGATATTAAATTTATAATCGCTTCATTTTTAAATATAGCTTCAAAATTTAAAACTGGAATTCCAACTGATCCAAACAGTATTTATGGATTAATGAAAATATTTGTTCCTGAAATTTCAAATGGGGGAATGCCATTAATTAAGAAATTATTAGATGCTAATATGGATGCAAATATTTTAAATGAAAAAGCAATAAAAAATATAATCGCAAATGGTCCAGCAAAAGATTATCTAAAACAATAAATAATCCCCATCGGGATTGTTTTTTATTCTATAATATGCATATGGAAAAAGTAGAACAAAAAATAACTTTTGGTAAATTAAAAAAATTACTTACATGTCAACCTTATTTTATTTGAAATTCAGTAGAGGATTTAGGACTTGATAAGAATGATGATGACATTGATCAATTTTCATTCCAAATGCCTGGAATTGTAGATGTTGTAGCGCCTACTGTAACACAAGTTCAAATGAAAACATTCCACAAAGTCAATGAAGAATTTTATGATTTTATTCAAACACTAGGAAGAGTTGCATGAACTTCAAAGATGAGTTCAATGGAAGAAAGAGCTGAAGAAACTAAAAAATTATTAAGAAATCCAGGTGTAGATATTATCTTTGAACCTGTTTTTAGGTATGGAGATGCATTCTCTGTACCAACAATATACGATAAAAAAAATAAAAAAATTTCTAACTTAAAAATCTCTTCCTCAACAAAAAGAATTGATTTAGTTAAACCATATTTTGATTATCAAATAGCAAATAAATGTAATGTTAAGGTAGAAGCTATCTCATACTTTGTTTTAGATACAAAAAAATATAAGGCTTTTGAAATTGCTTTTTATGAAACTTTTAAAGTTAATACATCTACAACATCAAGAAATGATAAAAATGCAAAGCAACATAATGATTTTGTATCAATGCGTAGAAAGAAAACTGGTAATGGTGTTAATAAAAAAGGTGTTCACGACGAAAAAAATACAATTTTTAATATAGTTGCTTGCGCTGCAGAATTTGGTTCTAAGTCAAAACCAATTCAATTTGAAGGTATTGATTATTATATTAGATTGATAAAAGAAGCAAAGGATGCAGAATTTGAAAACGGATTAACAGCTGAAGATAATCAAGCTTTTGGTAGTAATCCAGCGACACCAACAATTATTGAATATCTTCATCCTCAATTTGTTGGTTACAATGGTAAATTTGTTAAAAAGAAAGATATCCAAGAAGGTAAGACATTGCAGGAAATTGCTGATAATAGTTTATTGATTCAATCTATTTTAAATGAACCCGTAACAATTACAGAACGTGATGAAGCCCATTCATATATAGAAAGGCTAGAAAAATCAAGAGTTATTTGATATGACTTTGAAGGATTTTCTCTACCCTTTCCAACTATTGCTGGATTTACACCATTCCAACAAGCAACTTTTCAAGTATCGATAATAGAAACAAATAATATGGAAGAGAAAAAAAAGATTAATCACATCTATGACCCACAAACATTCTCATATACTGATTTTCCTGAATTAATAGATATGATTTATTCAAATAAAGCTGATTATTATGTTGTCTATAATGCTGGCTATGAAAATCCACGTATGATGGAAATGGTTGCAACATTAAGAGATATGAACTATCCTGGATGAGTTGAAGTTCAAGAGAAGGTTCTTTGAATTATAGAAAGAACAGTAGATTTAGCAAAACCTTTTGCTGCAGGTTCAAAAGATTCTTTACCAATTGTATTTATTCCCGAATTAAAAGGGAAACACTCAATAAAATTAATTGAAAAATATATCACTAAAAATAACTATTGATTTAAGGATATGATTAAACCTTATAAAGATTTAACTATTCAAAATGGTGGTATGGCCATGGAAGCTGCTATTCAAAGAGCTATCGGTGTTGTTGGTGATAATGAGTGAGAAGAAAAACAAGGTGTTCTTAAAGAATATTGTGAAAATGATGTTAGAGCAATGATAATGGTTTACCAGTTAATTAAAGAATTGTTTAAGCAAAAAAGTTAATTATTTTCTACTTTTCTACCTTTTATATTGTTATTAATAGGTGAAATTTCAAGATTTTAATAGGTTATATTCGAAATATTTGATTTTTTTTAACAAACTTGCATTTTTTTATATATAATAATTAAGCACAATATGAAACAAAGTATTTTGTAAACCTAATATTGGAGAAGTAGCTCAGCTTGGTAGAGCGCTACGTTTGGGACGTAGTGGTCGAAGGTTCAAATCCTTTCTTCTTCACCATTTGGGGGGGTAGCTCATCTGGCTAGAGCGCCTGCCTTGCACGCAGGAGGTAGTGGGTTCGATCCCCATCCTCTCCACCAAATTGTCACGGTAGCTCAGTTGGTTAGAGCATCCGGTTCATACCCGGAAGGTCGAGAGTTCAAATCTCTCTTGTGACACCAAATGGACAACCCAATATATTACAGATAGGGACCTATAGCTCAGTTGGTTAGAGCACTCGGCTCATAACCGATCGGTCACAGGTTCGAGTCCTGTTGGGTCCACCATGGGCAAATACCCAAGTCTGGCTGAAGGGACTGGTCTTGAAAACCAGCAGGGGCTTCACGGCCCGCGGGGGTTCGAATCCCTCTTTGCCCGCCAGTGTTAAAATCAACTCTAAAGGTTGGTTTTTTCTTTCTTGTTTTTTAAATACTATTTAGTTGAGAGAGCCAAAATTTATAATTTGGCTTGAATAATAGTTGCTTTTTAAAATAATAGTTATATAATTTTTCTATGAAACTTAAAACACACATTCAAAAGTTAGATTTAAATCAAGAAGAAAGACTTAGTAGAGTGCTATTTTTGATCCAACAAAACACCAGAAGAATAGAAGAAGACTTAATTATAAAAAGAAAATTAAATATATCACATAGAGAACTTATTTACATTGTTTTCTTAAAAGATTGTCAAGGAATGAATATGATGGATATATGTGATGTTATGGCATTGAGTAAAGGTGCTTTTTCAAAAGCTGTTAAAGCATTAGTTACTAAAGGTATTGTTAAAAAGAAAAGATCTAAGATTGATACTAGAACATCAACTCTTTTATTAACTAAAGAGGGTGAAAGGGCATATGGGGTTTATAATGAAGCTCGTCAAATTATTCACTCTGAAATTATTTCTAAAATATTTAATGAAAAAGAAGTAGAGAATTTGTATGAAATTGCTGATAAATTCATAAAAAGCGAAAAATAATCGCTTTTTTATTTTGCAAAATATATTTGCCCTATTATCCAAATAAATAAGATTAAAATGAAAATTTTGATTAAAGTTGACAATAGCAAATATATATAATTTTAATATTGGTAATAACTAGATTAAAGATACTTTAGACGTTATATTTATTGTAATTAAATGACATTATTAATTATTTTAACTATGCATATATAATTAATAAATATAGAAATAGCAACTATATTAGGATAAAAATTTAAGACACAACTCGGAAAGGGTGGTGTCTTTTATGAAACATTATAAATTTAAAGATAAATTGTGGGCATTAAAACAATTG
>NZ_PSZO01000050.1 GCF_004335975.1 Mycoplasma marinum | reverse complement strand
ATCAATAAAAGAATAGACATGTTCTCCTGTTGAAATATTAACTTTTTCCTCAATTGCAGTCTCTATTTTATTCATCATTGAATTCGGGTTGTTAATCTTATTAATGTATTTAATAAGTTTTACTAATTCATGTTGATTTTTATTTGGTCTTTTTTGTATATCTTCTCAAACTTTATCTCCAATATATAAATAAAATTGTTTCTTAGCTCTTGAGAGTGCAACGTTCATTAATCTTCTGTCATTTATGAAGAAATCTATATCACCATTTTTCAAGTGTTTATTTTTAATGTAAAAAATAATAACTTCATTTTCATAACCTTGGAACTTATGAATTGTTCCTTTTTTAATTATATTGGTTTTTATATTATCGATATCTTTATGAGGACTTATTAAAGCAACCTTGTCTAGATTAACGCCTTCATCTAATAATTTTTGTTCAATTCTAGGGATTATCTCCTGAAATGTATTTTCTTTGTATAATTCAACTTCTAGTTTCCCGGGGAATTTATCTTTTAGCATGATGTTTAATTTATTATTGTAGTATGATTCATTGAAAAAGTTAGCAATTTTAGGAGCGCATCTCCAATGGTCTTTCAACATTATTGAATGGTCGGGAGAAAGTGTATTTTCAATAATTAAAGGAAGAGAGTTGTTCTTATTTCTATATACGGATGGTAAATTTGTATTTTTAAAAACTTCAGCTTCTTTGTATTTATCTAGATTAACTACAGCACTTAATTGTGCGGTGTCGCCTAAGAATATTATGTTTTTGAAGTATTTCATCAATCCTAATACTGAATGGATAGTTGTTTGGGCTGCCTCGTCAATAATAAGGTAGTCCATTTTATTTTTTTCGACAAAACTAGGTAAAGACAAGGTTGTTGAAAAAACGATTGGGAAATAGGTACTTATGCCCCTTCCATTTCAAAGAGAACCATCCTTTATATTTTTGGAAAACAATTCTGAATAACTTCCTCTACGCTTATCCTTACTTATTGTTGCTTTCATGTTTGGTATGAAGATTTTCTCTATATCATCTCAAGCTTTTATATTTTTATTTGAAAGAGTGGCTTGGGTATCATTTGTAGTCTCTAGGATTAATGATTTAACTTCATCAATTTCTCTTTTGATATCTTCTAATGTTTTGTGATTTTTTAAAACATTGAAGGATGAGAATATTGTAATGATTTGTTCAAAGAATCCTTCTATATCACCATTGTAAGTAATGGTTAATGGATTAATGTCTATTTCATTGCTTTTTAAGCGTTTATCAAGTTTCTTTTTTCAAAAATAGAAATATATTTTTTTGAATATGTTTTTTGTTTCTTTAAATTTGAAGAATGTATCGGATTTAACCAATCAGTTGTTTAATGTTGTTTCAATTTGTGTAATTAAGTCTTCTTTATCTGGACTTTCAACTAATTGCTTGAAATTACTATTAATAAATAGTTGATTGAAGAAATGTGCTTCTTTATCAATACAACTTTTTGTGTATATTAAATCATTTAACTTACTTAAAAGAGTTGAAATATCAACAGCTCCATTTGTGGGCAATTGTTCTATTTCTTTTGGAATATAATTTTCCATCAATTCTTTGTAAGTTCCTGCCATCTCTTTTTTATTGCCTAATCTTATTGAAGGCAATTTTTTCAGGATTTCATCTCCAGAAAACACCTTTCTAACATTATCAACAGCATCATTATTAGAACTTGCTATCACTACGGTTTTATTATTTAAATATAATGATGCAACAATATCTTTTAGTAATGTTGTTTTGCCGGTTCCTGGAGGGCCTTGTATATTTAGTAAGTTCTTTCTATGAGAAAGATAAAGAGTTAATAATTGTTCTTGGTTAAGTGGGTTACTTGATATCTCATTAGAGAAAGAGTAAATGGGTAAATTTCTTTCAACCTTGTCAAAAGGTCTAAGTATCGCATCTATCAAGGAATTTTGAGAGTAGGAATGAGCTACTTGTTTGTTGATGAAACTAATCATAAAATCATCGATTTTTTGTTTATCTGAATCATCATTTTTATCTTGTTCTCCTACGTTTATTGCGGTATTAACATTTAGGTAATATCTATAGAACCTTTGTTTAATATCATTGGAATTTTCACTATCCAACCGTATCTTGAAAGCATTCAGCCATGTGCTTTCTACTTTTTCTCAAAGGTTATCGGAATCTTCTAATTCACCATCATCAAAAGACTTGAAAGGAAGTCTTATGAAATTTCTCTTATAACTTAATGAATTAAAGACACCCTCTCTTGAAGATTTAATAACTCATTTTTCAAAAAAGAATATGAATA
>NZ_PSZO01000049.1 GCF_004335975.1 Mycoplasma marinum | reverse complement strand
TAGTTATTAAAGGTTTAACAATTAATTTACCTTTATAGATAATTAAATGTTCTGAATCTAATTTCATATAGAATGAAGCACTTTTACGTGCATTTGGATTTCAAAAAGGGGCTTCCAACACATATTTTTTTGTTTTTTCATAATGATATTTCGAGCCTCAAGGTATACTGCCGATTGCTTCTGAAGCTTTTAAACTAGTGATATCAGAGAATTTTTTAAATGAAGCAAGATCTAATAAACCTGTATCTGCATTGAATGAATCTTCAATTTTTTTCTCTAATTTTGTAATATTTACATCGTCGATTGGAACAATACTTTTCATATCTTTCATTGTCAATGTGAATATTTTAGTATTTTCATTATTCGAAAATACTAAAAGAGGATCAGCAGTTGTAAGTTTTATATACACTTTATCACCATTTCTTAATGAATCAATAGTTGTTTTTGGTATAGCGGGATTACCTTGAACAAGTAATTTACCCTTTGAATCAACTAATTCTATTTTAGAAATTCTTCTATTATAAAATGTATCAGATGAGAATTTTGTATATCCCGATGCATATCCATCAATTAATGAAATTGTTCTTCCTGTCATCATATCGCGTGTATTACCGATAGTATTTTCTAAATTTGATTGTAATGCTTTCAAAATTGTAGAATCTGAAATAACTATTTTTTTAATATCTTGAAGTTTATAAGTGATTTTAAATTCCCTTTTTTCAGCTATTTTGTAGCCTCTATTGGCAACAAGTCTAACTTTGAAAGTTACACCTTTTTTAATATCCATTTTTAAACTTCTTTGAAAATTTGATATATTATTAGTTCAATGTGATATTACTTGACTAGTTGATGCATCTACATCGGTAATAATATTGTCATTAGCAAATTCATAATGTGAATTTTTAGGAGCGACTAATTTATTCTTCGGAATTTTAAATGCCCCCCCAACTAAATTAGGACTTTCAATAATAGTGAAGTCTTTAATTGGGTTACCGATGTCAATTAATGATTTATCAGAACCCTCAATTAAGGTAGGGAATTTTATAAGTAATTCATTTTTAACCCAAGATTTTAAACCTTTTAAGAATTCAGATTCGTTATCAATTCTATAGGTTTTCCCCTCATATTTATATTCATTAATTTTTCCACTTTCAATATTTTCAATCACAGATTTAATTGCATCGTGTTGCTTTGTGATGTTATTTCCACTCATTAATTTTTCCAATTCAATTGATTGATATATTAATGGTGGTTTTGTTTCCATTTTTTTAGTTTCATTAATACTTCCACATGAAACCGCCAATGCAACAGGGGCAGCTACAATAGCTAAGGTAGTTAAGCCAATTTGTATGTATTTTCTAGATTTTTTCATTAGTTAAACCCCTTATCTTTTCAGATTGCTTTGTTTTTTTCAAATCAATCTTGTTTCGGGAATAAGTGATGTCAATTTCCATAAAATCTCCCAAATAAGTCTTTCTTATCATCTGATATATTTATTTTTTTGTAAATTTTATGCCCACCTTTACCATCTTCAACAAAGGCTCAACTAAAACCTCCACCCTCTCAGTAGTGAGCAGCATCATGTATAATTCTTCCAAATTGATTGGTGTATGCACCTTGTGAATTACTTGAATATTCTCTTGGAAAGAAGAATCTAGGATCTTTTGTTAAATTAGAAAATGAGCTAGCTGAGTGAGTAATTGTGTATTTTCCATCTCAATACGCTTCATCCATATCTTTTTTAGTATTATTTGCATTAAGTAACCTTGATTTTGGAAAATCAATATTTTGAGGATATGAAGAATCTTTTATGATTGGGTTTAGAATATTTGTGAATGCTTTTTCATAATCATCATCGGACACAATGATTTTTCAACCATTTGTATCTCTAACAAAATCAGTTCCATTCGAAGTAATAAAGAAATAATGTTTAAATGGATCTAATTTATTAGCATCAACTAATTTGCCATCTACCATAAATTTTGTTTTTGTTGTTTTATGTGAGTCTGTTTCAGCTTTGATTTCGGGAATGTTGGTTGGAATGATTCTTTTCATGAATTCCAATCTTTTTCAAGCATTACCAAGATTTTTTTCATCAAATGCAAAAAATGTACTAATACCTTGATCGTAGGCAAATCACTTTAGAGTGTTATCAATTCCATTTGATTTTATTGTTTCAGAACCTTTTCATGAAGGTTTAACTGGTGAATCATGACCATCAACAAATTCTGCAGCACCTTCACCTCTATGCCATGCAATTCAATCTTGTGATGTTTTTGCCACCAAACCAAATTTATTATTTTTTGATTGTCCGAAAAGTTCATATTTCACCTTTAAATATTTTAAATAAGTTTCTTCCGTTCAACCATTCTTTGAAGCAAAATTATAATTAATTTTTATATCGTAATTCTTAAATCTTTGTATTAAATAATCACTATAT
>NZ_PSZO01000048.1 GCF_004335975.1 Mycoplasma marinum | reverse complement strand
CAACATCTTTTGGATCAAGAGAGTCTAAAGTTTTTCCTTTTGGTAATTTATCGCTAATTGCTTTTTTAATTGCTTTATCGATATCGTCTTTTGTTATTTTTTTGAGGATATCTTCGCTAGTCTCCTTAGCTTTTGAATCTTTTCCATTTAAATTTTTATTTTTTCCACTTTTTTTTACTCCGGTAGCTGAAAGAGCTACTGATACTGAAAGTGCTGAAACTGCCGTCACATTTGCCGCTAATAAAATTTTCTTTTTCATTTTTTTACCCCTATTTTACTTATTTTTTATTTTAGAAAACCTAAAATATCATATTTTATTATTAAATAATAACATACTACTTGAAAAAAAATTGTTTATCACAATGTTTATAACATTTTAAAATATGTACAAGAGAGACTTCAAGTAAATAATTATCTTAAAATAAAATACAAAAAAATACACTCATTTTTAATAAGTGAGTGTAAAATTTATTATTTTTAATTATGTTATTAGATGCCAATTTAAACTTCGTAAAATGTTACAACTACCATCGGTTCTTTGTTAATTGTTCTAAATAACGCCTTTTTAATTCTATTTCTAATTCTATTTTGAATCAGTTTATAATCAAATCTTTCTTGTTCTTCAATTGTTTGTATGATTCTTGATTTAACAAGGTCCATAATATCAACATCTCCCCCTTTTGGAATCATAACTCCAACTGTGTTTATGTTAATGTCTGAAACAACCTTCTTAGTTTTATAATCAATTAATATAGCAACTGTCAAGACACCTTCACGTGCAAGTTCTTCACGCTCAGCAATTACACCATATGATAAATCACCAACACCAAATCCATCAATTATAGTGTCACCATGTTCTTTAATTTTTCCATTTGAAGAAGCAAATTTACCATCTTTAAATAAAGCAATTTTACCATTTTGTAAAACAATTGACTTAGTGAATTTATTTGCTTCTGTTGCAAGTTTAACGGCTGATGTTAAATATCTATATAGTCCAGATATTGGAATAAAATGTCTTGGTTTAAGAATTTCAATTGTTTTAAATATATCTTCTCTTGCTGGATTTAATTTGTAATATTCTTTATCTGATACATCATAAATTCTTTTTAAATTTCTAGAAATCATATCAAGAGTTTTAGCAGCTGGTTTTTCAAGTCCATTGATAGGTGGAGCAATCATAATAACAGTATCTTCTTTTCTTAATTTTAAAAATACATCATTACCTTCAGCAATTCTAATAAATCTTTGATATAGTCTTTCACCAGTACCTGTAACAAGAACAACTGCATTATCAGTTTTTTCAATTAATTTATAATTTATAATTTTTGGTAATTTTGCATTAGGGTGAAGTTTAATATATGTCTCCATAAGTGTTGAATAAGCTCTACCATAAGTAATAACAGGTCTATTTTCTTCTAGTGCCAAATCAAGGATTTCTTGAAGTGTATACATTTCTTCATCATAGGCCCCAATAATAATTCTTTGATTCTTGGGTGTTGTTTTAAATGTTTCTGAAATAATTGGTTTAATTGAGGATTTATCAATTGCTGAACCAATATATGATGATCTTGCTGATTCTGCAAGAAGTGCAAGAATACCCTTATCAGAAGCTGAAGCCTTAATTGCTTCCAGGTTAGTTTTACCATATTGTTTTAAATCACCAACTACATAATTAGACATGTAAATAATATCTCCATCTACAGTAGAAAAATTATATCCATATGTTCCTGGTATTGAGTGTGCCAGTTCAATTGGAGAAACCGTTACATCTCCAAATTTAATTGGTTTATTTATTTCGTTAATTGAATAATCTCTATGCCCTATTTTATATTTAGCAACACGCCCTTTAATAATTTCTGTTGTAAATTTAGAACCGTAAATTTTCATTCCTTTTGTTGTCATCAATAGTCATGGAAGTGCAGCAAACACTTCATCATGTCCATGCGAAATGAATACACCTTGTATTTTTTTTGCGTTTTTTGTAATGTAATCAAAAGTTGGGATAATTGTATCTACACCAAGTTTTGAAACAACAGGTAATTTAATACCAGCATCGACGATAAATGATTTGTTATCTACTTCAATAGCATAACAGTTCTTACCGTTTTCATCTTGCCCACCAAGAGCAAAAATATTTATATTAGCCATAATAGCCTCCTTGTTTATTTAGTTAGTTTACTTTCTTGTTTTATTAATTGCTATTTAGTTAAATTAATAAAAGGAAGGTGAAAGATTTACATCTATATTAAATGTATTATATCATAGCGATAATTATTAACTATTTAAAATTAATTATATGTATTAAAAAAGATGATTTGTTTATTAATGAACAAAAAAGGGCAAAAAAAATAGCGACTTTCTATTTTCACCTTACGGCTATCGTCGACGTTAACAGGCTTAACTTCTGAGTTCGGAAAGGATTCAGGTGCACTCTGTTGCT